>CANJJP010000099.1 GCA_947474485.1 Bacteroidota bacterium
CGTCCTGAAACAATATTAGGAGATACTGCTATTTGCGTTAATCCAACTGATGAGCGTTATGCACATTTAAAAGGTAAGAAAGCCATTGTTCCAATGGTTAACCGTGCTGTGCCAATTATTTTTGATGATTACGTTGATGCTGCATTTGGAACAGGTGCTTTAAAAGTTACTCCTGCTCATGATATTAATGACTACAACTTAGGTTTAAAACATAAGTTAGAAGTTATAGACACATTAACTCCGGAAGGAAAATTAAGCGAAGCTGCTGAGTTTTATATTGGAGAAGATAGATTCATCGTTCGTAAAAAAATTGCCAAAGACCTTGAAGAAATGGGGCAAATGGTAAAAGCGGAAGACATTAAAAATAAAGTTGGAACATCAGAGCGTACAGGGGCAGTTATTGAACCACGTATTTCTGAACAATGGTTCTTAAAAATGTCGGAAATTTCTCAACCTGCATTGGAAAATGTAATGAATGATACCATTCAATTACTTCCAGAGAAATTTAAAAACACTTACAAGCATTGGATGGAAAATGTACACGATTGGTGCATTAGCCGTCAGCTTTGGTGGGGACAGCGTATTCCGGCTTGGTATGATAACAAAGGAAACACGGTTGTTTGTAAAACTAAAGAAGAAGCGCTTGAGAAATTAAAAGTAGAGAACACTGATTGCAAAATTGAAGATTTAAGACAAGATGAAGATGTTTTAGATACATGGTTCTCATCATGGTTATGGCCATTAACTGTTTTTGATCCTAAGATTGTACAAAACGGTTGGGAAAAAGCAAATGCCGATTTAAAGTACTATTACCCTACAAATGATTTAGTAACTGCACCTGAGATTTTATTCTTTTGGGTTGCACGTATGATTATTGCAGGTTATGAATATACAGGACAAAAGCCATTCTCTAACGTTTACCTTACAGGAATTGTAAGAGACAAACAAGGAAGAAAAATGAGTAAGTCATTAGGCAATAGTCCTGATCCACTTGATTTAATTGCTAACTACGGTGCAGATGGTGTTCGTGTTGGTATGTTATTGTGTTCACCTGCAGGTAACGACTTAATGTTTGACGAATCGTATTGCGAGCAAGGAAGGAACTTTGCTAATAAAGTTTGGAATGCTTTCCGTTTAATTAAAGGTTTTGAAGTGAGCGAAACTTCGGTGGCTTCGAGTGCCTCAGCCTCCGCTATACAATGGTTCGAAAATAGACTGAGTGAGCAAATAGAAATCATAAATGACTTATATTCTAAGTATAGAATGAGTGATGCATTGATGGCAACTTATAAATTAGTGTGGGATGATTTCTGTGCTTGGTACTTAGAAATGATTAAGCCAGATTTTGTTGATGGTAAAGCAATGCCAATTGACAGAGCTACTTTTGATGCAACCATCGGTTTCTTAGAAAGTCTATTAAAAATAATGCACCCTTGGATGCCTTTCATTACAGAAGAAATTTGGCATTTATTAAAAGAAAGAAGTGATAAGGATTGTATTATTGTTGCAGAGTGGCCAAAATCAAAAGCAATTAACCAACAAATGATTGGTGAGTTTGAAGTATGTAAAGAGGTTGTTGCAACAATTAGAAATGTTCGTCAGCAAAAACAAATTTCTCCAAAAGAGAAATTAGAGTTGATTGAAAAATCGGAAGCACAACATTCTTACTTTGATGAGGTAGTTAAGAAATTAGCAAACTTATCTGCTTTAACTTACACTAAAAATAATGTAGAGAAAGCATTTAGCTTTGTTGTTAAAACAACTGAATTCTACATTCCATTAGCTAACAACATTAACGCAGAAGAAGAAAAAGAGCGTATTACTAAGGAATTAGAATACAATCAAGGTTTCTTAAAATCAGTAAAAGCTAAATTGGCTAACGAAAAGTTTGTTGCAAATGCTAAACCTGAGTTGGTTGAATTAGAACGCAAAAAAATGGCTGATGCTGAATCGAAAATTAAAACGTTGAACGAACAATTATCTGCTCTATAATTTGTACCCTCGAAAAATTGCTTTTTTGTCGTTGAACTTCAAAATTAAAAGACTCACAGGCCGAAGTCTGCTGCGTTTTTAATTTATCGTTCGCCTAAAAAATCTAATTTTTGGAGGGGCCAAAAAAAACGACGTGAAATTAAAAGACAACATACTTCAATTCCTCAAAGGAAAAAGACTTTGGCAAATAACCTTAGTCTTTTTCGGAGTTGTTGTAGTTGCGCTTTTTATGAGTTGGTTTACTTATGTATTCAGTAATCATAAAGAAAAACCGATTGACTACGCTGATAACAACATACGTATCTTTGGTCTCAATATAACAAAGAACTTAAATTTTGCTGGAGAGAGTGTTCCTCAAAACGATTTTAGTATTAAAGAAAGGTTAGATCGTGAGTTTTTAAAAAACACGTATTGGCATTCAAACGCGCTATTACTTTTTAAACGTGCTAATCGTTGGTTCCCTGTGATGGAGCCGATTCTTAAAAAGAATAATGTTCCTGATGATTTTAAATACATTGCATTAATCGAAAGTCATTTAACCAATGCTGTTTCTCCGCAAGGTGCAACAGGCTTTTGGCAGTTTATTGAACCTACAGCTGTAAACTATGGTTTAGAAATTAATGATGAGGTTGATGAGCGTTATCATGTTGAGAAATCAACCGAAGCAGCATGCAAGTATTTCAAAGATGGTTATGCAAGATTTTGTAACTGGACTTTAGTTGCAGCTTCATACAACTTAGGAATGGGTGGCATTGAGAATAAACTTGCCGACCAAAAAGTTAAATCATATTACGACCTTTCTTTAAATGAAGAAACAGGACGTTATGTTTACCGCATACTTGCTATTAAAACCTTAATGCAACATCCCGAATTGTTTGGTTTTGAATTAAAGAAAAAAGACTTGTATCATAAAATACCAACCATAAATATTAAAGTGGATAGCAGCATTACAAACCTTTCCGACTTTGCAATTATTAAGGGCTACAATCTAAAAGTATTAAAGCTTTTTAATCCTTGGTTAAGAAATGAAAGTCTAAAAAATACCGAGAAGAAAACTTACGTAATACAATTTCCAAAGAAAGAATACTTGGAAAGAGCATTTGATGAAATTGAATTAGATTCCTTAAAGAACGCTTTAAAAATAATGAACCGAGAAAATAAATCTCCGCTCAAAGATTCAATTGTTCAACAACATTAAAACTTACTCAACGATTTAAATAGCGATTGACCTTTTTACCGGTTAATTGCAAAGTAAGCTCAAATCCTCCTCTACCCTTATTTTAGCTATTTAAGTATGTCGTTATAATATCATAACTCATACGAATTACAGCATTATCCTTTTTAAATCCAAACTGTAAAAGCATCGCATCTTTTACTCTGTAGTTCAAACCAAAAAAAACATCATACTTTGTTTCACTTGGGTTTTTAATAGTGTAATAACCTAAACACCAAATATTAAAATCATATGCTTTTGCCTAATTCATATACATTAACATTGGAACGACTTTTATCTTCTCATTAATTACATAATCACAACCCAACTGCAAATTAATTTTCATTGGTAAACGAAACTTATTAGCGGAAAACGACTCTGAAGCCATTGGCACATGATAGTATTTGTAACAATAAAGCTTAAACTATCTGTATACAAATGAACCGCATTTTGAGTCGTAGCATTCGTTGATTCACCAAAACTCCATGAGTAAGAAATAATATTACCGATAGAAGCATCTGTAAAACTAACTGAGTCATAATCGCGGACCGATAGGATAGTGAAATCTGCTACTGGTAAAGGATTAACAACAACTGTTTTAGTAATTGAGTCTTCACGACCAATTCCTGCTGTAATATGCAATGTAACTGAATAAGTTCCTGAGGTTGTATAATTAACACTTGGATTTTGAACCGAAGTAGTATCACCATTTCCTAATTCCCAAAACCAAGTTGAAACTGTTCCACCAGAAACACTTGAACTATCCTAGAATTGAACTGCAAGTCCAAAACAAACATTAGTTGCATAAAAATCTGCCAGTGGAACTGCATTTCTATAAACAAACATTGTATCTGTTACTACATTACAGTTTCCATTACCTGATGTGGTCACTACAAATCTTAATGTGTCACCATCAATTACATTAAGAATATATGAAGCTACAAGGGAAGAATCATGAGGAGTAAATGTTCCTATTCCAATTGTTGTCCAAAGCGCGTCAACCGGAATTGTATTTATACTTCCAACCAAATTAACCTTTAATAAACCACCGCAAACAATTACATCATTAACTGCATCAACTTTAGAAGCTGGTGTAATTGTTACCACAATCGAATCAGCAGTTGGAGTACAAGCATTAAATGGTGCAAGCGTTAATTGCACTGTTCCATTAATTACATCTTGAATTCTTGGAGTGTACATTGCATCTAAAGTAGAATCATTTGGATTAAATGTACCATCGCCGTTACTTGTCCAAACACCCTCTCCTGTTCCTCCTTTTACAATTCCATTGTTTGTAGAATTAAACAAGGAATCAAATTAATTTTAAAATGTTAAAAAATTATCAAACGTTAATTTAATTAACATTCGCCCAGTAACTAATTTAAACAAAATTTATTTTTTTCTGAAAAAATTAATGTTTTGAAGAATCACTAAAAAAATAGACAAAAGGGGAAAATACAGAACAAAAGAAATAAGCCATCCAATATTACATAGTCTTTAATATTAATGGCTTTATAAGGTTTGTAAATCTATACTTCTAACTGCATACCATCAAAAGCAAGCTTAATATTTGAAGGTAACTCCAAACTTATATCATCATGTTTACCCAATTGATGAGACAAGTGCGTAAAATATGTTTGTTTAGCACCCAATTCTTGGGACAATTCAATAGCTTCCTGCAAAGTAAAATGAGACACATGCTTTTCTCTTCTTAAAGCATTTAGAACTAAAAAATCTAAACCTTTTAATTTATTCTTTTCACTTTCTACGATACGATTTGCATCCGTAACATAGGCAAAATTATTTATACGAAAAGCTTTTACAGGCAAACGATAATGCATTACATCAATTGGAATAAATGTTGTTTTATTAATTGTAAAAGGCACAGTGGTAATTTCGTGTAAATCAATTTCAGGAATACCTGGGTACTTTATTTCGCTAAAAATATAAGCAAATTCTCTCCGAATAGCAGCTTCAACATTTTTATCCGCCCACACATCAACTCTTTTCTTATTCAGATAATTAAAAGCTTTTACCTCGTCTAATCCAGCAATATGATCTTTATGCTCATGAGTGAAAATTACAGCATCTAATTTTTTTGTTTTCGCTCGTAACAATTGTTGACGAAAATCTGGGCCTGAATCAATTACAAAAGTAGAACCTTGATCTTCAATTAAAATAGAACTTCTTAATCGTTTATCTTTTTCATTTGTAGAAATACAAACATCACAATCGCATGCAATAATAGGCACGCCTTGTGATGTTCCGGTTCCTAAAAAAGTTATTTTCATTAAAAAACAGTTAATATTTCTTTAAAGAAAGTAACAAATACTCGTTCTTCCAAATTGGGGTTTGCAATAATTAAATCTAATATTCCAGTAAAGAAAAAACCGAAAACTGCACCCCATGCATGAGCACCATGCGCAACACTATCACCTTTTCTTTTATCCATATAAAAACTATATGCCAAATACAGTAAACCAAAAATCCAAGAAGGTATTTTTAAAAATGGGATAAAAATAATTCCCATATTACTTGTTGGACTTAATAGAATAGTACTAAAAACAAGTGCACTTACAGCACCACTTGCGCCTACAGCATTATAATACTGATTATTTTTATGACGATAATAATCAACAATAGAAGACGCGTAAATCCCACCTGTATACAACAAAATATAAGCTAGAGAAGAGAATTTTTCGAATAACTGTGGGAAAAACGCTTTTTCTAAAATACCACCAAATGAATACAAAACGAACATATTAATCATTAGATGACCATAATCACTATGCAAAAACGCATGTGATAAAAAACGATACTTTTGGTTAAAGTGTTTTATTGCATAAGCGTTAAACATGTACTTTTCAAACACTGTTCTATTAGAAAAAGCATATAATGAAAAGCCAATGCAGGCTAACAAAATTGTTATGGTAACTATTGGAAAAGCCATTATAAATTATTAATGCGAATTTACGTAATATAAATCATTTGATACAAACAAATTATAAACGTAATTATTTAGTAATTAGTACAATATTTCGTTTATTTGAGTATCATAACAAAAAATTATTAAACATTATAACACAATTATCCAAAAGTCTAAATAATTAAAAAATACGGAAAGGAACATGCATCTGTAAGGTCTCTAAACTTCTTTAAAAAGAATTAGC
>CANJJP010000100.1 GCA_947474485.1 Bacteroidota bacterium
TACCACTAATTAAAGTGATTATTAAAGTAATTCCAGATAATACTAAACAAACAGAAATACTACCTGTTAAATTTGAACCAAATGGGAAGAATGGAACTAAGCCCATTAAGTTATTAAGGAAAATAAAGAAAAATACCGTTAATAAATAAGGCATGTACTTGGCGTACTTTTTTTCTCCTATTGAAGTTTTAGCCACATCATCTCTAATAAAAATAATTAGTGGTTCCATAAATGACTGTAAACCTTTAGGAGCCAAGCCCTCTCTCTTTTTATACTTTTTAGCAACAGGTATAAAAACCAATAACAAAATTAATGAACTTACAAGAATAGTAAACACATTCTTTGTAATAGAAAAATCGATTAATTTTTCAGTTGCTTCTTTGTTAATTGTACCATCAAAATCAACAATCTCAATATGCTCATCCTTTAATTGATAATTGTAATAATTTCCTATATGAATATCTTTTTCATGCTCAACTTTTGATGACGCAAATATTTCCAATCCCTTATCTGTCCATAAAATAACTGGAAGAGGAATATGCACTGCATGACCATGATCTCCCCACAAATGCCATTGATGAGAATCACCAATATGTTCCATAATCATATTACCAGCATTAAAGCCTTCGTGTTCTTTTTCTTCGTTTGAAGTAGATGTGCTATCATTGCCAACTTCAGTGTTTACATTCTCCTCATCTACAGGCTCGTAGGCAAAGGTTTTAGTTGGAAGAATTAATGAAAGTACAATTAGTAAAGAAAAACCTAAGTTTTTAAGGGAAAATATATTGATCTTGCTGTTCATCTTAATAAAATATGATTATGCTCCTTTAAATTCGGGTGCAAATGTAGAAATAGAAAATGGATTTTGAAAATTTAAAGAGGCTTATTTTTCTGATTTTTATCTTGATTTTATCTAATTGAAAATTAGCTGATTAACTTATTAAATTCGCCGATTAAACAGCTTTATTTCACTACCTTTGCACAAAGCATTGGATATGGCAGGAGTAAACAAAGTAATTTTAGTGGGCAACTTAGGTAAAGACCCTGAAATGAGAATTTTAGAAGGCGGAATGGCAAGGGTAAGTTTTAGCTTAGCAACTACCGAAGTTCATAAAGACAAAAACGGAAACCGAATAGAGCATACTGAATGGCACAACATAGTATTGTGGCGCCATACAGCAGAAAACGCGGAGAAATTACTAAAAAAAGGTTCGCAAATATACTTGGAAGGAAAACTGCAAACCCGCAACTGGCAAGATAAAGACGGGATTAAGCACCAAACCACCGAAATTGTAGGGGAAATTTTTCAATTATTGGGCAGAAAAGAAAGCTTTGCGCCCACCCCATCCAACGAACCAATTGACCCGCCAAAAATGACGGATATGAATGGCGGAAGTGGCGATGTGCCTTTCTAAGTAAAATTGAATATTGAAAAAGGAAGAAATGAAATGCTCTGATTTTTCCTTTGACTTAATAATTATCTTCGCAGTATGACAAAATTGATTTTAAGATTACTTTTAATACTTCCTATTTTTCTATTTGTTGCTTGTGGCGATGATGAAGATGATGTGGTGTTTGCTCCTAAACCAAAAGGATACATGCGCATTGAGTTTCCTGAAAAAAAATACAAGACTTATGATAGTGTTTGTCCGTTTACATTTGAAGTGCCTGTTTACTCAATTGTAGAAAGAGATAAAGACCCACAATCTCAACCTTGTTGGTTAAATGTAAAGTATCCGCAGTTTAATGCGCAATTGCATTTGAGTTATGCAGGATTAAACAATGACTTAAGAAACTACATTGAAACATCAAGAGACTTAGCTTACAAACATCAAGTAAAAGCAAGTGGTTTAGAGCAACAAGTTGTTATACGCGACTCAGCAAAAGTATACGGATTAGTTTATGACATTGCGGGAAACACAGCTTGCTCGATGCAGTTTTATGTTACAGATAGCACTAAGCATTTTATGCGTGGCTCATTGTATTTTAATGTTGCACCAAATATTGATTCATTGCAAATTGTAGTGGATTTTCTGAAGAAGGATATTCATCACATGTTGCAGACGACTAAGTGGAAGTAGCGGCCAATTAATAATTTATAATTAAAAATTATTAATTACTTTTTTATCCCCAACGCTTCATACACGTAATCAAACGTAGAAAGTATTTCTGCTTTACCATCAATCATTGCAACGTCGTGTTCAAAATGAGCAGAAGGAAGTCCGTCTTTTG
Source organism: Bacteroidota bacterium (assembly GCA_947474485.1). GTDB lineage: Bacteria > Bacteroidota > Bacteroidia > B-17B0 > Aurantibacillaceae > JADJDM01. The sequence goes on from CANJJP010000100.1 coordinate 2,233, forward strand.
TTATGATGTCCCAACCATTACTTGCAGTACGCACTTCTTTTTTCCCCATGTTAATCATGGGCTCAATTGCTATAACCATACCATCTCTTAATTTTGGTCCAGTGCCACGACGACCATAATTAGGAACCTGTGGATCTTCATGAAGACTTCGTCCTAATCCATGTCCTACAAGTTCTCTTACAACTCCATAACCATGTTTCTCTGCATGTTGTTGTATAGCAAATCCTATATCACCAATACGATTATTTGCGCATACCTGCTCTATACCTTTATATAAACACTCTTTGGTAACCTCAACCATTTTACGAACCTCAGGTTTAACATTACCTATACAAAATGTATAAGCATGGTCTCCATGAAATCCATTCTTAATAATACCACAATCAACAGAAAGAACATCTCCATCTTTAACAACACGAGAATCGGGAATACCATGAACAACTGCATCATTAAGTGATAAACAAAGTGTTGCTGGAAAGGAACTCGGCTTATTGTCAGGATATCCTTTAAAGGAAGGAATGCCGCCCATATCTCTAATAAACTCCTCAGCCATTTTATCAAGCTTTGCTAACACAACACCTTCTTTTAATTCTCCAGCAATCATGCCTAACGTTTTAGAAACACAAAGTGCTGATTCACGCATCAGCTCAATTTCTTCTCTTGTTTTAATATAGATCATTTACCAAACATTTTTTTGAAAAAGCCTTTACTCTCTTTCTTGTAATTATCATGTGCTTCTGAATTTACTAATTGGTGGTTAAACTCGCCACTCTCAGGATGCAGGGTTTGCCATATTCTACTCCAACCTAAAAATCCGCCTACGTTTCTGTCATCAATAAAAATATCTGCATTTATTTTTCTGCTGATAGATAAATCATAAACTTCTTCTGGATAACTTTTGTTTATTGCATAAAACTCAACACCATTAGCGCGGCAGTATTCAACGGCTTCATCCAATAATGCTCCATCTCTATACGTCCATAAAATAAGTTTGTGCCCTTTTTTATTTAATTCTTTTAGTGTAGCAAAAGCAAACATCATTTCTTTGCCAATTCTTGGATAAGAGTGTTCCACAATAGTTCCATCGAAATCTACTGCAATTACTTTGCTATCAAGGCTTGTAAAATTATGATCTTGTTTCATGTTGGTTTTATATATTTTCTGCTTTTAATACATTTAAATTTTCATCCAATTCATATAAGCGTGGCACTGCAGTTCCAATTTCGAATTCTAAAATTTGTGCTGGAGTCAATTTTTCTAAGTACATTATTAATGCGCGTAAACTATTTCCATGTGCTGCAATTACTATGTTATTCCTAGCCTTTAATTTAGGAAGAATTTCATTTTCGAAATAAGGAATAACACGTGCGGCAGTATCTTTTAAACTTTCGCCATTTGGAGGTGCAATGTCGTAACTTCTTCTCCAAATTTTTACTTGTTCTTCTCCGAACTTAACTACAGTATCTGCTTTATTTAAGCCTTGCAAATCGCCATACATACGCTCATTTAACGCTTCGTTATATGTAACTGGTATATTCGCTTGCCCACTTTGCTCCAAAGCTAAAGCTAGTGTTTTTTGTGCGCGTTGTAGATTTGATGCGTAAGCTAAATCAAACTTGAAACCTTTTAATTTTAACCCCGCATTTTTTGCTTCTTCAACGCCTTTTTCGGTAAGTTCAACATCAACCCACCCAGTAAATTTATTTTCAAGATTCCACGTTGATTGCCCGTGACGAAAAATAACTAATTGTGCCATAAAAAAAATTTATACAAAGATAGGAAAATTGGGCAAAGGATTAAACAAGCAAAGCTTTATTAGTGCCGAAATATTGTTTATCCATACCTTATTAGTAAATTTGCACCGAAATGCTGGAAGGGAAAAAATTAATATTAGCTACGAGGCAATTTGCAAGAGAGGATAGAAAGAAAAGCTGGTACTATACTATTTCTTCAATTCTTTTAATGCTTATCTGTTTATTTGGAACATTATTTAATTTTCATATTTCGTTGAAAATAATTTGCAGCGTCTTTGCAGGTTTAACTTTTGGCCGCGTTTTCGTTATTTACCACGACTATTTACACGAAACTATTTTACAACGCTCACCTTTAGCGAAAACCATTTTTACTTTATTTGGTTTATACGCGTTAACACCAACAAGTATTTGGAAACGTTCACACGAATACCATCACACAAACAATTCAAAATTATTTAGTGCAAGTATTGGTTCGTACCCTGTTTTTACAAAAAAGAAATTTGAGCAATGCAGTAAATCACAACAACGTTTATATTTATTTATTCGTCATCCTTTAACAATTTTCTTCGGTTACATCTTTGCATTTATGTATGGCATGTGTATTAAAGCTTTAATCAATAATTTTAAAAAACATACCGATTCTTTACTTGCTTTAATTCTTCATTTTACGGGGCAATCATTGTTGTTGTATTATTTTGGATGGGAGGGTTTAATTTTATTTAGCATCCTTCCTCATTTTATTTCAGGAGCATTGGGCGCTTATTTGTTTTATGCGCAACATAATTTTCCAGGGGTAAAATTTGTAGGTAATGAAGAATGGACTTATGAAGGAGCGGCACTAGACTCATCAAGCTTTATGGATTTACATCCTTTTTGGCATTGGGTAACTGCAAATATTGGGTATCATCATATACATCATTTAAACGCACGTATTCCATTTTATAGATTGCCAGAAGTGATGAATCATTTTCCCGAGTTGCAAAACCCAAAAGTAACTTCGCTTAAACCAAAAGATATTATTGCTTGTTTTAAACTAAAAGTTTGGGACAGCGAAAAACAGGAGATGGTGGGGGTTTAATTCGTTTTTTCTTTTAACACAGAGGAAAATGATTTACACAGAGCTAATCTAAAAAGACATTTATACTAACTAAATTTTGCAAGAGATTCATAAAACTTTAGTAACTCAGAAATTAGTTTTGTGTTTTCGAAATAGTCTTCTATAAATTTACGAGCATTGTTTCCAATTTTTGTTTTTAATTCTTGATTGGAAGAAAGATTTTTAATTGCATTTGCAAACTCTTCTGGAGTATTGGCAATAATAATATTTTCGTTGTGTGTAACTGGTATTCCTTCGGCGCCGATGCTTGTAGAAACAATTACTTTACCCATTGCCATTCCTTCAATTATTTTTATGCGCATGCCACTGCCCGATTGCAAAGGAACCATCATGATTTCGTGCTCATTGTAAAATTGAATATTATCATCGATAGAGCCAATCACTTTTAAATTTCCTTCGTTTCGTTTAAGATATGAATCGGGCATAAACCTCCCTGCCAAAGTAAATTGAAGGTTGTTTTCAGTTTTCAAATACTTAGGCCAAACTTTATCTAAAAACCAATCTACCGCCTCTGTGTTGGGCATCCAATCCATTGATGCTAAATGAAAAACTGAATTTGTGTTTGTGAGTGAACGATTGATTGCATATCTATCCAACAAAATACCTGTAGGAGAAACAACCGCTTTTGTTTTTATGCCCAGCTGTTCAAATAATTTTTTATCGTAATCAGTAATGGTTACAATACCATCTGCTTCATTTAAAATTTGTAACTCCAGTTTTTTTAGACGAGCATTTTGGATTGAAAGATATTTTCGTTTTACTGCACTTTTTTCGTTTTCAATTAAACGGTCCCAAATTAAATGCTCAACATTATGTGTGCGGATAGTGATTTTAGCATTTGAATGTTTTCGTATAACAGGAATGTAAGGCGCAACAAATAATCCTTCTAAATGCACTATATCAAATTGATTTGCATTTAACTTCTCAATAATTTTTTCTTCAAACTCTTTGAAAACAAAACGGGAAACAAAAAACGATTCACTTGAAAATAAATTCATAACTGCGCCCATTGGCGTTACTGCGGTATCTCTATCAATTGCAGTATAATGACTTTGCTCTAAAAAATCTCGGGGAATTTCGTTTTCCTTTTTATAATGCTTAAGCGTATTAATGGTAAGTAAATGTAACTCTACACCGTTATTAATAAATCCTTTTGCCATATTGTAAACAGCAATCGAACTTCCATCGTTTGGTGGATAAGGTGCTTTATTACTTATTTGCAGAATACGCATAGCGCAAGGAAATTAAAAATTAGAAGGTGAATTTAGAA
>CANJJP010000101.1 GCA_947474485.1 Bacteroidota bacterium
GTGTAACTGTAACGGTGAGTCCATGTAGCGGATGTACACCGCCAACAGCAACCATTACAAACCCTGCTGCTGTTTGTGCACCTTCTACAATTAATTTAGCTTCGGCCGTATCAGGAACTGGAACTGCACTGCTTACTTATCACGCAACAAATGCAGATGCAACAGCTGATGCAAATCCACTTGGTTCTTCAACAGTATCTGTAAGCGGAACTTATTTTGTTCGTGTAGAAGATTCAACAGATCCTACTTGTTTTATTATACAACCAATTACCGTTACAATTAACCCTTTAGTTAACATCTCTGTTACTGCTACTAATCCAACTATTTGCCCAGGTGCATCAACAACACTAACTGCATCTGGCGGTGCAAGTTACTCATGGACTGGTCCTTCAGGATTTACTGCAACAACAAATACAATTACTGTTACTCCAGCTGCAACCTCAACTTATGTTGTAACGTCTCCGGGTTGCCCAGGTGTTACAACTGTTAGTGTTACGGTAACAGTTTCGAGTGTAGTTACTACTGGACCAATAACTGGTAACAACTCTTTATGTCCTAATGCAACAGGTGTTACCTATTCAGTTCCAAATGTTGCTGGTTCAACTTATGCTTGGACAGTTCCGGCAGGCGCAAGCATTACAGCGGGGCAAGGAACAAATAGTATTACTGTTACGTTTGGTGCAACTGGTGGCAACGTTGCTGTTACCGAAACTGCAAGTTGTGGAACTGCAAATGCTACATTAACAGTTACTGTTACTAGTACACCAATAACTCCAACAATAGTTGGTCCAGCTGCAGTTTGCCCTAATGCAACAGCAGTTACATATAGTGTAAGTTCAACAGGTTCAACTTATGTGTGGACAGTTCCTGCAGGCGCAACAATTGCAAGTGGACAAGGAACAAATACAATTACCGTAAACTTTGGTGCAAGTGGTGGGGATGTTGGTTTAACAGAAACTACAGGATGCGGAACTGGTAATGATTTACAAACGGTTGCAGTAAGCAATACTCCAACTACACCTCCAATTATAGGAGATGCTGCGGTGTGTGCTGGCTCAACAACTCTTTACAGTGTTACCAATAATCCTACTAGTACATACACATGGACTGTGCCTGCAGGCGCAATTATTACTAGCACTCCAATAAATATGAATATCATTTCAGTTGATTGGACAGCTTCAACAGGTGGAGTAATTAGCGTGGTTGAAAACTCTGCATGCGGTACTGGAACAACTTCTACATTTACTGTAACAATTATTAATGCACCTATAGTTCCAACATTGGTTGGTAATTTTATTGTTTGCCAAAATGCAACTGCAGAAACTTACACTGTAACCAATAATATTGGAAGTACTTATTTATGGACGGTTACCGGTGATGCTACCATTACAAGCGGACAAGGCACAAACACAGCAACAATTAATTTTGGAACTACCGCTGGGTTTATCACTATCAGAGAAACAAACGCTTGTGGCTTTGCTGAATTCCAACAACAGTACTTATTAATTCCACCCCCTACGGCACCTGTTGTTTCAGGACCTTCGCCTGTGTGTGCAGGAACAAATGTTACTTATACCGTTACAAGTACTCCTTTATCAACTTATAACTGGACCGTTCCTGCGGGAGCAACAATTGTTAGTGGTCAAGGCACAAATTCAATCACAGTAAGTTTTGGAGCTACAGGTGGAAATGTAAGTGTAACAGAAACTGCTGCATGTGGAAATGCAAGTTCAACACCACTTGCTGTTAGTGTAACACCTGCACCTAATACACCAACAATAACGGGAGTTTTATCTGTTTGTGAAAATGCTACTAGTATTAGTTACTCAGTAGCAAATACTGCAGGTTCAACGTATGCGTGGACAACTACAGGTGGAATTACAATTGCTTCAGGCGCAGCAACAAATGCGGCAACAGCTAATTTTGGAACAGCTGGAGGTAACCTCACGCTAACAGAAACAAATTCTTGTGGAAATGCGTCTTCAACAATTGCAGTAAATACAATAAGAGTAACGATTAATGTGGCGGATGCTTCAATTTGTCCAGGTTTCTCAACTAACTTAACAGCAACTGGTGCAACAACCTATACTTGGTCACCTGCTAATGGATTAAACACAACTAATGGAGCAAATGTAACTGCTAATCCCATCGCTACAACTGTTTATACAATTAATGGAACCACAGGTTCTTGTGTAGGTGATACAACTGTAACTATAACACTATTACCTCCATTAACAATTAACTTAAATGCAAGCACAACAAACTTATGTTCGGGTAACACCTCCACTATTAATGCAAGCGGGGCAACAACTTATACTTGGACTCCAGCAGGCACATTAAGCAGTTCAAGCGGGGCAAGCGTAATTGCAAACCCAAGCACAACTACTACTTATAGTGTTGCAGGTTCAACGGCTACCTGTGCTGGAACAAACACCATAACAATTACTGTAACACCAGAGCCAGTTATTAGTTTAACACCAAATAGTGTAACAATATGTGAAGGTGAATCGGCAATCGTTACTGCAACTGGCGCTACTACATACGCTTGGGCTCCCAATACAAATTTCACGTCTATTGATCCTCCAAATAACACCTCAGTAAGTGTTTATCCTACAACCACCACAACTTATACTGTAATTGGAACCACTAATGGTTGCAATAATAGTGCGCAAGTTGTTGTAACAGTGCTTCCTAAAATAAATCCAAATGCAGGATTAAATGATACTATATGCTTTGGGCAAATGACAAATCTATTTGCAACAGGGGGGCAAAATTACTCTTGGTCGCCAACTATTGGTTTAGCTACACCAAATAATTCGTTTACAACAGCCTCGCCATTTATAAGTACTAATTATGTATTAACTGCATCCTACAATGGTTTGTGTGCAGAAACGGATACAGTGAGAATTGTTGTTAATACCTTGCCTACTGTTTATGCAGGAAATGATACAACAATAGACGTTGAAGACGTAGTTATTTTAAATGGTTATAGTAGCGCAACAACTTATAATTGGTTAAACGGCTCTACATTAAATTGCACCAATTGTTTAAGTCCAACAGCTTCTCCGCTCGAAACTACGACTTACATTTTAATAGCAACCAATCAATTTGGATGTATATCTTCCGACACTGTTACAATTGAAGTATCGCAAGAATACGCATTGTATATACCAAGTGCCTTAAGCCCTAATGACGATGCTGTGAACGAAGGATGGAAACCTCAAGGATTTGGAATAAAGAAAATACAAATTTGGGTTTACAACCGTTGGGGACAAAAAATATTTGAAGCGAAAGATTTAGATACAAGCTGGAATGGAAAATACAAAGATGATATTGTACAACAAGATGTGTACGTTTACAAAATATTGGCAGAAACGTATTCAGGAAATAAAATTACAAAAGTTGGGCATGTTACTGTAGTGAGGTAGTGTTACTATTTGTAGATGTAAAAAGGCTATAATTCTTAAACCCAAAATGGACAAAGGCTTCTCCGAGAAATTGGAGAAGCCTTTGTTGTTTAAGGTAATCAATTTTTTTGACCGCGAGTAGTTTGAAACTTTGGTGATAAAATGGGAGAATAATTAATATTTCCCGGTTGCTGAGCAGACTCGAAACTACGACGCTTTACCGGCTGAATTTCGTTTACTACTGAATCAAAAAAAACAAGGGAAAAATGCAATAACTACTAACAACTGATAACAATAAAAATTACTTCTTCTTTGTGCTATCCGCGGGTACAAACTGCAAAGAAACTGAATTCACACAATACCTATTTCCTGTTGAAGTTGGTCCATCATCAAAAATATGCCCTAAATGACCTTCACATTTTGCACAAATAATTTCGGTACGCACCATACCGTGAGTAACATCTTTTATTTTTTTAATCTTACTACCGTCACCTATTTCTTTGTCGAAACTTGGCCAACCACAATGTGAATCAAATTTCATGTCGCTAGTAAATAACTCTGCACCGCAGCCTGCACATGAATAAGTGCCTTTGTCAACTGTCATATTATACTTTCCGGTAAAAGGTGCTTCTGTGCCTTTTTGGCGAAGTATATTATATTGTTCAGGAGTAAGAATTTGTTTCCACTCCGTTACTGTTTTGATTACTTTATCGTTTTGCATAGTTGTAGATGTTGCAGCAGCAGGTTTAGTGTTATTTTGGCACGAAACGAAGCTTGCGCTAAAAATTAAGCTAAATGTGATGATTGATTTTATCATACAACATAGTTACAAAATTAAGAGAAAACTTGCCTGTTAATTATTGCTAATCTTGTATCAAGAGCGGGGCAACTTTTACTGCATTATCTTGAACAAAACGCAAGTAGTATACTCCATTAGTAAGATTTAGAATTGTTAAATCAATTTTTACTAATTCACTATTATCATATTCATTCTTGAAAATGACTTGCCCATTTACATTTATAAATTCTATTGTTACAGATTTAGTTGCATCTATATTTGTAATAAAAATGCTTTCCTTACTACCCAATGGATTAGGAAATACTGAAACTGTTTTTAACGAAAATTCTTTTAAATTAAAGGGATTAAGACTTGTTGTATCAGTGTGTGTGTAAAATTTAATTTTTTGATCTCCAATTAATGTATCAGCTTTAAACATAACTAGCCAATAATCTTTATCGCCATATCCCCAACTATAAGTGTTTCCTAAAGCAACTAGTTTATTTCTACTGCTTAATATGCATTTACGTCCTTCTTCGTCTTCTAGTCCGCCGTAAGTGCTTCCAAAAACATAGGCGTCATTTTGGTCAAATTCCGCAAGAAAAAGAGCTGTTTTGCCCGAGCCACCAACTAGAGTTACTGCGTTTATAATCCGTTGGTTTGTTTTTTCGAAAAGATAATTTCCGTTTTTTGTGGCAGTGAAAAAAGAAGAATCTCTCCACACTTTTACAAAGTTAGTGTCTACTCTCATTCGTAAATCACTTTGTGGCAAAGTACTGTCGGCTTTTACTAAACTACCACAAATAAGTAATTGCTGATTTTGAGTTGAATTAATACTTGTAAGTTCATAGTCATAATTATTTTGAGCGCCCAATATACTTGAATACATTAATGTTCCGCTAAAGTTATATCGCGCCATTAAGCCTCGCATTTTAAAAGTAGAATTTTGCTTTGATTGACCACAAACGTAAATAGAATTTTGTGCAATGGTAATGGCGTTAAATTTATCGTACAATGCTGTGCCAAACTTTTGCGTCCAAATTACATCACCTTGTTTGTTAATGCGAATAATATAAGCATCGGCGTCGCCTGCAGTGTTGCTATAAGTTTCGCCAACCATTACCAAACCACTATCAGGCATTAATGCCGATGAATAAATAAAATCCCAATCATTTCCTTCGTACGATCTTTGCCATTGCATAGTGCCAATTGAATCAATTTTAATGCAATATGCATCATACTCTAGATTGTTAAACGAATTACTATATCCTGAAATGTATGCGCCATTATCAGGTGTTTTAACAATGCTCATTCCTTTATCCGCATTTATTCCACCATAGGTTTTGCTCCATTTAAAAATTCCATTGCTATCCGTTTTAATTAAATACACTGAACTAGTTCCTTGGCCAAAGCTGCTTGATGAACCACAGATTAAAAAACCTTTATCGTTTGTTTCAATAAAGTCTTTTGCTTCTTCTTGATTTGGCCCGCCGTATATCTTGTAAAATACTGTGTCGGGAACAAGTAAGGAATTAACTTGAGCTAATAAGCTCTGGCTGCAGAAAAGGATAAATATTAATAGTGTTCTCATCGTTTAAAATTTATATGATAAAGAAACATAAGCACTTTGACCCAGCGATTTTTTTGGAGAAACAAAACCTTGAATGCTATTCGACCCCAATTTAATTACCAAATGTTTTTTTATAGTTCCACTTATTCCAATTCCACCACTAAGCTTTCCGTAACCTCCAAAACCTAAATGGGTGTTTACTGATAATTTATCTGCAAAGTAAAAAGTTCCTTCAGTAAACAAATAGGGTTTGTAGTTTGCATTAAAGAGATGTCTAAATCCTGTTGTAAATTCAAATAATTTTGAGAAACGAATTTTATGAATAATTAAAAAAGTAACAGGTAGGTTTGTAGAACTTTTTGCCCTTTCTAAATTTGTTGCATTTTCAGAAATTGAATCTAATGAAATTGAATTTAGTGTTGAGTCTTGTAATGAAAAGATATCATTGATGTAAACACCAGAATAAGTAAAAGTAGAATCAGCGGTGTAGTTCAAAGTATTATTGCTCCATTTAATAAACCCAAGATTTGAAACGGATAAAATAAATTTACTATCACCTAATCTTGA
>CANJJP010000102.1 GCA_947474485.1 Bacteroidota bacterium
ACTCGTACTTAACACCACGCTTTAATGGCTCGGCAAGTTTTACTTGCAAAAACTCCTTGTACTTTTTTTGATAGCGCATGCCTGCATAACAGTCGCCTGTGCGAGCGCCTTTATATAATGAAGTGTCATTAGAAAGCGGACTTTGGTAATAATCTACCGAAGCAATTTGTTGCCACGGGATGGCATTTTTAATATTTCCCGACTTTTTACGGTAATTTTCGAAACTCCCATTCGGGATATAATTTTTCTCATAAGCATCTTGCGCAAAAACGGAAAATGTTCCGAAAACGTAAAAAGCTAAAAAACAATATTTTATAATTAATTTCGCCATTGAATCGCTACAAAAATAAAAGAATAGTGTTAAAATAGATTTATTTCTTTTGAACACTTGTTTTTTAGAAAAAAGCTGTATATTTGCAGTCCAAAATCAAAAGAAATTAATTTTTAGAAGAAATGGCAAATCATAAGTCCTCAATTAAAAGAATCAGATCAAACGACGCGAAACGTTTACGTAACAAATATTTTGCAAAAACTACTCGTACTTTCTTAAAGAGATTACGTTTAGCAACTGACAAAGCAGAAGTTACTACGTTATTACCAAAAGTATCTTCTATGTTAGATAAGTTAGCAAAGCGTAACATTATTCATAAGAATAAAGCTTCTAACCTAAAGTCGCAAATTGCTAAGAAAGCTTTCGCAATAAAGTAATCTTAACCATTTATATTTTTCATGAACCGCCCCGAGTAATCGGGGCGGTTTTTTTGTTTATACCTGCTAAATAAGTTACTAACTTAGTAACATGAAACGCTTATTTCAATTGATAATTATCGCTATTAGCTTACCTACATTCTCTATTTCTCAAAACAAGGCTAAGATTGATTCACTAAAGCAATTAGGCAGAGATTCTTTAATAAAATTGGGAATAAAAAAAATAAATGATAAAACCTTTGAACCAAAGTATTACGATCATATTATTGTAAAAGCAGATGCCACAAAATTGATTGTTGACTTTGAGATATCCTTAAGGTTAAAGACAAAAGGTTTGTGTTCTTACGATCTTTTAAGTGTTTCATTTGTTGGAAGCGGGGCATATAAAAGTATTATTGGCGATTGCGACGAAACAAAATATTATAAACCCAGTGCAAAACACCTAAAAAAAAATAGACTTTGTTTTTAATTCCATTAACAAGAAAAATGAAATAGGCGATATTCCAAACAAAAAGCTAGATGATAATACTGTTATGGAAATAACGGAATTGCTTACATACTATCATATTGAAGTATCGGATGGAAATACAATGTCGCGCTACAAAATTGATAGGAACAGCGGGAGGATTTTTGATGTAATACACAGGCATCACAAGAAGGATAGAGATGATCCGCCACTAATTGGAATAATAGAGAAATAAAAGCTTATGCCTTAGCATTAAACAAATTCACTTTAGATTCCTGCTTTTTAAGCAAGCGTGAAATGTTCTTCTTATGAGTAACAATTAATAAAAACGCTACTACAATAGAAAAAGCAATTAAAGTAACATTGTTATAGTGCAATAATAATATTCCAATAAATGGGAAAGATAATCCTGCAGTCATTGAAGCTAGTGAAACATATTTAAATGCAAATAACATTACTAAAAATACTACCAAAGCAATGGAAGCTGCCTCAGGTTGAACAGCCAACACAACGCCTAAAAGTGTTGCAACACCTTTTCCACCTCTAAAACCTGCAAGAATTGGAAAAATATGACCTAATAAAGCCGCTACACCTAATGCAATTTGAAAATTAATAAAAGGATTTGTTCCAACTTCATATCTTCCAAGATAAGCAAGCAATACTGCGCCTAAACCTTTAGCTATATCAATTATTAACACTGGGATACCAGCTTTTTTTCCTAATACTCTGAATGTGTTTGTAGCTCCCGCGTTACCGCTGCCAAATTCGCGCACATCAATGCCATAAAACAATTTTCCAACCCAAACTGCTGTAGGAATTGAACCTAAAACATAAGCAGCTAAAATTAATAATATGTCTAAAGATTGAATCATTAACACAAATTTAAGCAATACTTAGCCTTTTGGTAACGCATAGCTAATAAATTAATACACAAGAAAATGTTAAATAAATGATTAACAGTTCTTTAAAATTATTCAGTATTATTTTTTTAACACTTCTATGGCCTTATTAATCATTCGGTCATTTTGTTGCGAAATAGGGTAATAAGCCTCATTGCCTAAGAGAGTTCGTCCCATCAAAGCTTTTAGTTGAACTTTTAGGTATGGTGCGCTTTTTTTAATTGCAGGTTCATCTCTAGCGAATCCGGCTTTTTCACAATAGTTAGCAAACCTATTAATCATATCATCACTTATGGTAAAACTCAGCATAAAAGACGGAATGGTTTTATATTTTGAATATGCGGCTCTATTTTTATCAACCTCTTCCAAAGAGAAATCATTTAATAAACCTGCATAAGCAACTTTGTTTAACCAAAAACTCCTAGAGTTGGTATCTAAACCAATAAAATAATCTGGCATAATACCACCTCCACCATATACAATTTTACCTGCAGGAGTTTTGTACTTCAAGGCCTTATCAAACTTAATACTATCCTTATCTACTAATTCACCAGAAGTATAACGATTGTATTCTTCTTCATAATAAGCTTCATTTCCATTAGTGTAAGGTTTTTGGATGCATCTTCCAGTCGGAGTATAATAACGCGCAGTAGTTAAGCGTAAAGCAGATCCATCAGGCATTTCCATTTGTTCTTGAACTAAACCTTTACCAAATGTTCGTCTGCCAATTAAAATCCCTCTATCGTTATCTTGCACTGCACCAGCTAAAATTTCGCTCGCAGAGGCAGATCCTTCATCAATTAATATAATTAACGGGTCGTTTTCATAACCGCCACGATCAGTTGCTTTATAATCTCTACGTGGACTTGCTTTTCCTTGAGTATAAACAATACGCATTCCCTTATTTAAAAACTCATCTACAATATCAACAGCTGCATTTAAATAACCACCTCCGTTGCCTCGTAAGTCAATAATCATCTTTTTCATGCCTTGTTTTTTCAATTTATTAAAAGCGCTTAGGTATTCAGTGTAAGTAGTTGCACCAAAGCGGCTTATTTTAATATAGCCTACATCGTTCTTAACCATATAAACTGCATCAATACTGTGAATTGGAATTTCGCCACGAGTAATGGTTATATCTAATAAATCTTTTGCCCCGCTTCTTTTTATTTGCAGATTAACCTTTGTACCACTCTTGCCTCTTAATTTTGTGAATACTTGTTTATTGGTAATTTTAACTCCGGCTACTGTTGCCCCGTCAACCTTAATAATTTTATCGCCCGATTTAACTCCTACTTTTTCGGAAGGGCCTCCGTTAATAGGATTTACAATAGTTATAGTATCATTTAAAATATTAAACTCCACTCCTATCCCATCAAAATTACCTTCTAATGGCTCGTTAACTGCTTCTAACTCTTGGGCAGGAATGTAATCACTATGAGGATCTAAGCTATGCAGCATGGCAATTAGAGTCATGTCGCGCAAAGAATCTGCTCCTATAGTGTCTACATAATTTTGAGTTATAAAATCCAATACATTATCGAGCTTTCCTTTTTTTCCGGAAGTTTGCTGAGTAACAACATTGTTACCTCCTTTGTAATTAAAAAGGGTTCCAATAAAAACTCCTAAAATTAGGACAATAGAGATCCAAATAGGTAAATATGGGTTAAATTTAGGTTTGCCATCAGAATAATAATCCATACTTTGTTAAAAATTGATTGATACAAAAGTAATTTATTAATTTTAAGGACGTTTACCACTTATGAAAAAGAATCTAAAAATAGTTGTATTGGTTTTGTTGGTGTTTGTATTCTCGTGCAAAAAGAAAAAGACGAATGCTGCAACCAACCCAAATCAAGTAAATACCGCAGTGAACATCTATGTTTACAAAAACACTCCTGAGTTTTTTAATTTAATGGTAGCAGGTGGGTGGATATACAAAGCAGGGGGCACAAGCGGAATTATCATTTATCGTATTGCACAAAACGAAACAAACGGTGACTTTGTTGTATTTGAGCGTAATTGTCCGCACGAAGGTGGAACAAATGTGAATGCTGCGATTGAAGTATTGAGTGATCAAATTAGTGCTGTTGATAGCATTTGTGGCTCGAAATTTTACATAACAAATGGTACTGTAATAAATGGCCCATCGGTATATCCACTAAGAGCTTACAACACTACGTATGATGGAAACGTGTTACATATTTTTAATTAAAACATGTTAGGTGATTTAAAAGATTTTTTATCTCAACAACTACAACTTAACCTGCCTGGAAAAGAAGTTCAGTACCAAATGGCAAGCAATAGGCGTGCTATGGAAATTCCAAACCTTAATGAAATTAAAGATTATAAGGAGAGTGCAGTTTGCATTTTACTTTATCAACAAAATAACACCATTTATTTTCCATTGATAGAACGTGTTGTTTACAAAGGCGTGCATAGTGGTCAAATTGCCTTGCCAGGGGGAAAGAAAGATGAAACAGATAGGGATTTAATCCAAACCGCATTACGTGAATTAGAAGAAGAAATAGGAATATCTCACACGCATTTGGAAGTTATTGGGAAATTAACGCAAGTTTATATTCCTCCTAGTAATTTTTTAGTAAACCCTATTGTTGCAATAACACACCAACTTCCCAATTTTATTCTTAATCCGACAGAAGTACAAAGGGTTATTCCACTTTCGTTAAGTGAATTACTAGATGATAAACTTATAAAAGAAACACATTTAGAATTAGAAAAAGGACTAAAAATAAAAACCCCTTACTTTGATGTAAGGGGTAAAGTATTATGGGGCGCTACAGCAATGATATTAAACGAGCTGAAGCATATATTAAAATCTAATTCTTCTTTTTCTCAATCTCAGTAACCACTATGTCGTAACACAAGTAATACTTTCCTTTGTGAAGGTTTGCAATATCTAAGCTATTTCCAAACCCCTTTTTCACAACATTACCATAGAAATCATACACTTCGTAAGGAGTTTCAGTACTAAACTTAATGGTTTTTGAGTCTGCAGTAACTTCAAAAGAAGGTTTCTCCATAAGAGAAATAAAAGTTGCGGGGCCACCGTAACGCGGGGCTGAACCAAAACCAGTTTGTTTCACTCTAAATTTATTTTCGCCTGAATGCGGTTTAACTTTAAACTCATATTGATGCTCAAAAGGAGAACCTTGGCCACCTACTTCACCAACTTTTACCCATTTATTCCACTTAAATTGTTCCACCACAAAAGGTAAAGAACCCATTTCATTTTTTGTTTTCCACTTTAACATGCCATCTTCGGTAACATTAATATTTACAACATCAAAAGTTGGTTTTGGTTTTAACACTTCAGGGTTTAAAACCTTTGGAACACAACCATCTTTATGTCTAATTTCAATAAGAAGCTTATCTCCAGTTTTTAGTTTAAATGGAGTAAAATCCACTTCAAAAGCCGAAGAGTTTACTTCATCCGTTGTAATCTGCCCATTAACAAGTACTTCATAAGCGCAGAATCCAACGCCAGTGTTATTAAATCCATTCTGAACAAATAGGTTTCTGTTTTGGTATTTACCCTCCACTAATAAAGTTCCTCCATTGGCAAAAACAGAGAAAGAAGATATTAACGAAAGGAATAATACAAGTTGTTTCATTATACTAAATTTAGTTAGGGGTAAATATACGAAGAAAATAACTTAATTTCTAAATTTAACAAGTAAAAACAAAGTGCTGAAAATCAATACGATAGTGACCAAAATCCAAATATTACCCTTAAAATGTATTCGATTAACCTTTAAATCCTTTCGATAAGAATAGGCAATCACTACGATGAAAACAATTAAGAATGAAATAGTAAAGATTAACCGACCTGTTGTAAACATAATTTGTTTTCTGAAAGATATTTGTTGCAAAAGTATATTTTTGCCTTCGCTTAATGAAAAAACATACTCACATAGTTATGGTATTTTTATGCACAACATTTATTTGTTCTGCCTCAAAAATTGAAAATGCATATAAAGCATTAAGCATTTACGATTATTTTAAAGCAAAAAAAACTGCTTATAGCTGTATAAACAAAAACACAAGTCAAGCAGCATTTGTTTTAGCTAACATTTATTATCGTACAGATAATCCTTTTCACAATTACGATAGCGCCTACAAATACATAGAACTTGCCAATAGTAATTTTGACCCGTTAAAAGATTTAGTCTTACTAAAAAAATATTCGTTTCAAGATTCAAGTATGTTGGCAT
>CANJJP010000103.1 GCA_947474485.1 Bacteroidota bacterium
AAATAAAAAATACAAAGTTGCATTATAAGGATTTAGGCAATCTGAATTGTTTAAAAACGTTTGTGTAAAAAATAAAAGTATTGTTTGCAGATAATCCTAAAGCTTGGAGTGTAAAATAATTTTTATTTTTCAAGATTATTTTTCATTTTAGTTACAATTGTAACCACATTAATCTAAATATCATGAAAATAAAATACAGTTTTATAGCGCTAATCCAATCCTAATATCAATTTCTTCGTTTGCTCAAAATAATTCCAATTTAATTATTTTCTCTGAAGATGGGTTGAAGTTTTATTTAATTTTAAACGAAATAAGACAAAATGAGGTTCCACTCACTAATGTTAAAGTTGTTGATTTAAATCAACCTTATTATTCAGCCAAAATTATTTTTAAAGATAAAGCGCATTCCGGACTTAAAACTCAGTGATTTTCAGGGTGTGTTTATGTTTTGAAGTGACTACTATCAGAATTGATAGTGATTTAGAAAACCAAAAAACTCTGACCTTTCTTTTTTAAGAAAAGGTAGTTTCGTATCAATGAAACTTTTACCAGTAAAAGGGTTTAATTGTTTCTCTTTTTTTATACAAATATAATACGGAAATAGTAAAGAAAAAATTTGGATAATTCACTTGTCAGTAAAATCAAGGAAAGATTTTTTAAAATAAATTATGGTTGTGTAGAAATGTTCTGTTTGAGATTTTCATAAAGTAAATCACCCATAAATGTTTGTATAATTAACGATTCACAACGGTTGGCTAAAAGCAATAAATTAGAGACAACAAGTATCAAGATTTTTTACACCCTCAAGATACATCACAATTTTGTCTTGTATCTTGATTCCTGCCATCTTGCATCTCGTTACTCCAGCATTTTCTTAGCGTACTGCATAAAAGAATGATCTTTCCATTGCACCGCGCCTACTTTATTGTAAACCATTTCTCCTTTTGCATTTACTAAATAGGTAACAGGAATAGAATGAATACCCATTTCATCAAAGGATTTATTAATTCTGTAAAATTGAAAAGGGAAATTACGTTTTGTTTTAAATGAAATTAACTTATCCTGCGTTTCGTCTGTTATACAGATGATTGTTATTCCCTTTAGAGTTGCTTCTTTCACTTCATTCAACTCCTTCAATTCTTTAATACAATCTCCGCACCATGAAGCGTAGTATGAAATTATTAATGGTTTTCCTTTAAAAGAAGCTAAATCAATTTTTGTGTTTTGCTCATCAAATACTTCTTGGCTGAGCAAAGGAATAGTTGGTGCGACACGATACTTTTTATACATATATAAACCAATTAGTCCACCAACAACTAAAAGTAAGAAGAGTGCAATTTTATTATTTCTGTTCATTAAGAATCGAATGTTAATTAATGATTGTTTTAAAAACAATCGGGAGCACAAAATTACCTAATTTTGATTCATGATAAGAAGAATTTGGCGAATATTGTGGAAATCGGTGATGTGGTTTTTAATCATATCAGTTGTTTCTACTATTGTTTTTCGTTGGGTTCCCATTCCATTTACACCATTTATGCTTAAAAGATGCATATCACAAAAAATGGATGGCAAAGAGATGAAACTCGATAAAGACTGGGTTCCATTGGAAGATATTAGTCCGAATTTGCAGTTAGCTGTAGTATGTTGCGAAGATCAAAATTACTTATTGCATTATGGTTTCGATTTTAAGGCCCTGAAAAAAGCCATGATGAACAATGAAAAAGGTGGCAAAATGCGTGGCGGAAGCACCATTAGTCAGCAAACCGCAAAAAATATTTTTTTATGGGATGGTAGAAATTATGTTCGTAAAGCATTTGAAGCGTATTTCACACTTCTTATTGAAACGTTTTGGAGCAAGGAACGCATTATGGAATCCTACTTAAATGTAATAGAATTCGGGGATGGCATTTATGGTGCAGAAGCTGCTGCGCAACATTACTTCCACAAAAGCGCGAAAAAATTAACCAAAGAAGAAGCCGCTACACTTGCTGTATTACTTCCTAATCCAAGAGTTTATGGTAAAAACATAAAAGGTGGTTATGTTGCTAGAAGAAAAGCTTGGGCATTACAACAAATGCGTTTTTGGGGTGGAAAGCTTGATTACGATAAGTACGAAGACAAAGAAGAGCCTGTAAAACCAGCAAAGAAAAAGAAACACAAATAAGATTTTTAAAGCGGTAAAAACTAAGGTTTTGCATAATCACTTAAATATCAATCTTTAACATTAATTTCGTACATTTGCGGGCTTAAATTTTTTAGATATGTCGAATGTAGTTGCAATTATTGGAAGACCAAATGTAGGAAAATCAACCCTTTTTAATCGCTTGGTTGGAGGTCGTGTTGCTATTGTTGACGCTGTTGCTGGTGTTACCCGCGACAGACATTACGGTAAAACCGAATGGAACGGTAAAGAATTTAGCATTATCGATACTGGCGGGTACATTAAAGGTAGCGATGATGCCTTTGAGGCTGAAATTAGAAGACAGGTTGAAATCGCTATTCAAGAAGCAACCATTTTAGTATTTGTTGTTGATGTTGTTGATGGCGTTACAGAATATGATAAAGAAGTTGCGAAAATAATTAGAAAAAGTAAAAAACCCGTTTTACTAACTGTAAACAAAGTTGATAATAACGAGCGTGGCGCTTATGCTGCTGAATTTTATTCATTAGGATTAGGCGATATTTATTCCATCTCATCCATCAGTGGAAGCGGAACAGGTGAATTATTAGATGAATTAGTAAAACGATTACCTTTTGATACTGCTTTAGAGGAAATGGCGGACCTTCCAAAAATTGCAATTTTAGGAAGACCAAATGTTGGAAAATCATCTTTAACAAATGCACTTCTTGGAAACGAAAGAAACATTGTTACTGATATTGCAGGTACAACAAGAGATACAATTCATACACGTTACAAAGCATTCGGTCACGATTTTTGGTTGATAGATACTGCAGGTATTCGTAGAAAATCACGTGTGCATGAGGATCTAGAATTTTATTCAGTAATGCGTTCATTGCGTGCTTTAGAAGATTGTGATGTTGTTGTATTAATGATTGATGCCACCCAAGGTTTCGAAAGTCAAGACCAAGCAATATTTTCTTTAGCGGAGAAAAACAAAAAAGGAATTGTAATTGTTGTAAATAAATGGGATTTAGTTGAGAAAGAAAATAACTCAACAAAAAAATACGAAGAACAAATTAGAGAAAAAATTGCCCCGTTTAGAGATGTTCCAATTGTGTTTACATCTGCGACCGAAAAGCAACGTATTTTAAAAGCAGTAGAAGTTGCTATTCAAGTTTATCATAACAGAAGTAACCGAATTGCTACTTCCAAATTAAATGATTTCTTCTTACCATTAATCGAAAACCACGGACCGCCTGCAATTAAAGGAAAACACGTGAAGATTAAATACGTAACTCAATTAAAAATTAGAGTACCGACCATAGTTTTCTTCTGTAATTTACCACAGTATATTAATGAAGATTACAAACGATATTTAGAAAACAAACTACGTGAAAACTTTGATTTTTCTGGTGTTCCGTTAACAATGGCGTTTAGGAAGAAAAGCTAGCCGTTACTGGTTTCTAGTTCCTTGTTTCTAGTTGTATTGCGTTTAGAATGGAATCTATACAACATACTGAAACGAAATGTTAACCAGAAACTAGAAACCAGTAACAGCGCAGTGCGCAAACAATAGTCATGAAAATTACGTTACTTCAAATAGATAAAACTGATCAGCCATGGGTGAATGAGGGTTTTGAGCTATATGAAAAGCGATTGAAACATTATATTGGTTTTCAAACACAGACGATTGTTTATCCTAAAGCTAACCGAAACAAATCATTTGACCAGCAAAAAAAAGAAGAGGCCACTCTACTTTTAAAAGAATTTCCAAAATTCGACCATATTATTTTAATGGACGAAAAAGGCAAGAGTTATTCTTCCATGAAATTTTCGGAGCAATTAAATAAACTAAGTATTTCGGGTAAAAAACACATAGCCTTCGTAATTGGCGGACCTTATGGCTTTGATGAAAGTGTTTATTCAAAAGCGAATGATAAACTTAGTCTCTCAGAAATGACCTTTTCACATCAAATGGTGCGTGTGTTTTTTGTAGAGCAATTATATCGTGCATTTAGCATTTTAAAGGGCGAGAAATATCACCATGAGTAGACTTAGTGTCTCTCAATGTACTTAGTGCCTTAGTGGTAAAAAAAACAACATCTAACATCAAAAATGCTTACTTTTGTTCAGCTTGAACTTCACTCATTTCATAGTACTACTAAAGAAAGAATTCGATATCGAGTTCCGACAAAAAACTGCACTCAACGGTATTTTACTTTTTGTGCTCTCAACTGTTTTTGTTAGTTACTTGGCTTTCCAAAAAATCATTCAACCTAATGTTTGGAATGCTTTGTTTTGGATTATTCTGTTGTTCGGTTCAATCATCACTACTTCAAAAAGTTTTTTAAGCGAGCAAAAAGGGCGCATGCTTTATAATTATTGGTTATACAATCCACGACAAGTAATTATGTCGAAAATTGTATACAATAGCTTCTTACTTACGATTGTAAGTTTTTTAACCCTGTTCCTTTTTACTATTTTTATTGGAAATATTGTTCAAGATTTAAGCACTTTTTCGTTGATTTTAGTACTCAGCTCTTGTGGATTTTCATCAATTTTAACATTAATGTCGGGAATCTCGGTTAAGGCTGGAGGTAGTTTTACCTTAACAGCTATTTTAAGTTTCCCATTAACTTTTCCTTTGTTATTAGTGGTTATAAAGGTTTCTAAGTTTGCTATTGATGGATTGGCCTTCTCGGTTTCGGTTCAATACTTGTTAGTTTTAATCCTTATAAACGTTATTGTTACAACGCTTTCCTATTTGTTATTTCCTTACCTTTGGAGCGATTAATTTATGCTAAAACATTGGTGGAAAATACTCGCGTTGATGATGGTACTTTATACCATTATTTCAGGTTTTTTATTACCAGTTCCACGCCTTGCAATTCTTAACGAAACAATACGAAGTTTATATTTTCATGTTCCTATTTGGTTTGCAATGATGACACTAATGGGCATTTCTGTTTTTAACAGTATGATGTACTTAGGAAATAGTAAAATCAAAAGCGACATTGTCGCAGTTCAGTCAGCTCATGTTGGAATGATTTTTAGCGTGCTTGGAATTTTAACTGGAATGCTTTGGGCTAAATACACTTGGGGCACTTGGTGGACAACTGATACTAAACTAAACGGAGTTGCGATTACTTTTTTAATTTACACTGCTTATTTTATTTTAAGAAACTCAATTGAAGATGATCAAAAAAAAGCACGTATTTCTGCTATCTACAATGTGTTTGCCTTTGTAATGATGGTAGTGTTTGTAATGATATTGCCCCGCATGAACGCATCATTGCACCCTGGCAATGGTGGCAATCCTGCATTTGGGAAGTTTGATTTAGATAATACAATGCGTATGGTTTTTTATCCTGCTTGTATTGCGTGGATTTTAATGGGAGTTTGGATAATGCAACTACGAGTAAGAATGGATGTACTCACTAAAAAATTATTGTATGACGAAAATGTTTAAATATATTCTTTCAACCATTTTATCACTAAGCAGCTTTGCAAGTTTTGCGCAGAACAATACAGTAGAAATGGCTGATGGCTTTTACAAAGAAGGTAAAATTTATGTAGTGATTACTATACTTGCCATTGTGCGTGTTGGTGTTGCCATTTATTTGTTTACTATCGAACGTAAATTAAAAAAATTGGAAGACAGCATTAAAGACAAAAAATAAAATGAAGAAGATACACATCATAGCTATTATTATTATTGCCATTGCTATTGGTGCACTAATAGCAACTTTAGGAAACACTAGTACCTATTCAAACTTTGCAGAGGCAATGCAAAATCCAGATACCGAATATCATGTAGTAGGTAAATTAAACAAAGAAAAAGCGACTGAATACAATCCAGCTGTTGACGCAGATGCTTTTACTTTTTACATGTTAGACAATAACGGATTAGAAAAACGTGTTGTATTGCATAAAACAAAACCACAAGATTTTGAGCGCTCTGAGCAAATTGTAATCATTGGTAAAATGCAAGGTGAAGAATTTCATGCAAATGAAATTTTAATGAAATGCCCAAGTAAATACAACGATAACAAAGAGCAGGTAGCAGAAGCTAATTAATATTGAATAGTGAAAAAGAATAATCTAATTTATGCTACGTGTTTAT
>CANJJP010000104.1 GCA_947474485.1 Bacteroidota bacterium
AATTTTAACCGAATCACACCAATTGACAAATACAATAGTTAGAAATTTTGAAATTTCTTTCAGTAGATTTTGGTTTTACGAAGCGTCAAATTTAAAATTAAGTGAAAAAGCTTGGATTGAAACAACAATAAATAGTATAGGAAAAAATTTACCTAAAATAATTCATGATATTGAACTTATAAAAGAAGATGCTTTTTCATTTTTACAAAATGATGTATTGAATCAGGGTAATGTTAAACCTCATATTGCTTTATTTTTAACTTTTTGTGAGCTTTATGAAGGTGTACAGGACAAGATAAATACTATTACTGAACGGCATTTAAATTATTACTACCAAGATATATTAAAATTAAAGCCTTTAACTGGCACTTTGGATTCAATATTTTTAACATTCGTTGCGAACGCTGGATCAGATTCTATCCAATTAAACGAAGGAACTAAATTTATTTATGAATCAAAAAACGAAGACTCGAGTGTAAATTTCATATTAGACAAGCCATTAGTAATAAATGAAGGTTCAATTTCAAAAGTAATGGGTATAAATGTTTCTTCGCAATCATGGCAAGACTCATTTATGAAAAGATCAGATAGTAATTTTGAATTGCATGAGCTTAATTTTCCTATTGATAGTTCTTTTGAATTTGGATTTGAGATTTCATCCGAGTACTTAATTTTAGAAGAAGGTGATAGGAGAATTACTTTTGACTTTTTTTTAAGTAGAAAAGAAAAATTACAATTTATTGAAAAAATTGAAAAAGACTTTTTTCCATTTGATTTAGAAAAATTAAATTCACTCATTTCTAATTCATGGAATATTTTTTATTCTACAAAAGAGGAAATGTTGCCAATTGAAGGCAATTCTCTAAATATTTGTTTTCATGAAGAGTATGATGTTTTAAAATTAAGATTTGATATTCTAATCAAAAAACATCTTTCTACTTTTTCACCCCTTGAAATTGAAGATAATTTGAATGAAGCGGTATTGAAGTTTGTTTTAAATGAAAATGGATTTAAATATTATTCTCTTTTCAGAGATATTTCATTTTCAAAAGCTACTTTAAATATAGAAGTAATTGATATCAGAGATTTAATTATCCAAAATGATTTTGGAACTCTTGAAAATGGTTTGCCATTTGAACCTTTTGGCTTTAGTCCCAAAATTGGTTCAAACTTATATATTGGGCATAAAAACTTATTTTTAAAACCATTAAAAGATCTTGTAATTAATTTGGAATGGAATAATTTACCTTTTGATGAAAATGGATTTGAAGGTTATTACAAAAATTATAGTGGAATTGAGAATAATAACTCTTTTAAAGTTAAAATTAGTTCATTAAGAGATAAAAATTGGATTCCTTCAGTTAATAAACAAGTTCTAGATTTGTTTACTGGTATTCCTTCGGATTCTAGTCAAGAAAATAATTTACTAAGTCCAATTAGAAGATTAAATGAAATAGATATTTCTGCTATTGGTCTTAATTATAATGCAAGGATAATCGGTCCTTTAGAAAATTATGATATTACTACTACTGATGGATTTATAAAATTGGAACTTTGTTATCCCGAGGCTGCATTTGGTCATGATCAACATACAGATTTGATTCAAAAAATGGCATTTAAGGCCTCTAAAAACAAGGGCGTTATGGAAAGTGTTAATGAGCCCTATACGCCAAGTATTAAGTCCATTTCATTAGAATATAAGTCACAAATTGATATTTCTCAATGGGACGAAAGAATTACTTTAAGGAAAATAAATCCGTTCGGAAAAGAATTAAATGTTGCTAAAAGCGATTGGAAAATTTTACCTTTTTTCTCTGAAGGAGGCGCAATACTAATTGGATTTGATCCACTATTAAGCAATAAAGAAATTTCTCTTCTTTTTAAGATTTCAAATAAAAAGAGTATTAATGATAATGTATTAAGACTAAGTGTTTTTGAAAACTCTTCCTGGATTCCATTTTCTTCTGAACAAATTACCTACGACTCAACACATCAATTACAAAGAGATGGTATCATAAAGATAAAATTACCAGAAGTCTATTCTTATATTGGATCTAGATATGCAAGTAGTATTTGGTTAAGAATTGACACTAATGAACCAACTATTTTATCTTATATAGAAAATATTCATTTAAATGCTGGAATTGCTACTAGAGAAACAGAATTAAAAATCAATTCTTCATTTGTTCCTGAGTTTTCTATTTCAGAAATGATGTATCCGTTAGTTCAAATTAATAAAATTGAGCAGCCCTATAAATCTTATGGTGGGCGAATGCCAGAATCTGAAATAGACTTTAGAATAAGAACTAGTGAACGAATTCGACATAAGTCTAGAGCTATTTCAATTCAAGATATTGAAAATATTCTATTAGGTGAATTTCCAGAGATTCAGAATTTAAAATGTTTGTGCCATTTAGATAAAAATCTTGAATTTAAGCCTGGGTCAATTTTGGTTGTTATAGTTCCTCAAGATAATAAGGATGAAATAAGTTATGAAAGGTATTTTACAAATGAATATTTAGCAAGAATACAGGAGTTTTTAAGTAGCAAAATAATGGCGGGAATGAATGTTTCAGTTATTAATCCTATCTATGAAAAAGTTAGCTTAAAGTTTAATGTTAAGTTTATTGAAGGTTATAACGAGAAATTAGGATTTAAAAAATTAAAAGATAAAATAATTAGTTTTTTAGACCCTTGGAAAAGTGAAAAGTTAATTAACCAAGGGGGTATTATTCCATCTACTTTAGTATTAAATGAGATAGAGCTTGAAAACTATGTTGATTACATAACAAATTTCTCTTTATTTCATATAGTAAATGACCAAATTATCAATTTATCCGAAGCACAACAAAATGATTTAATTATTAAAGGAAATTCTCCAATTTCCATACTAATTCCTGATATACAGCATAAAATATTAGCATACAACGATGAAATATCAACTGATAATCCAGGCATAAATGATATGATGATTGGGAACGATTTTTTAATTAAAAATACGGTGGTTAAAAAATCCGCCGGCTTAGGCTATGATTTATTAGAAAAAACCTTTCAATTGTCTACTGAATCAAAGGAAATCCTAGAAAAAAAACGTACTTTTACTTTGTATTTAAAAGATTAGTATGGCACAAAAGACAAGAGCAAATCTTAAGAATTATTTTTTAAAGGGGAACATTCCTACTGAACAGGATTTTCACGATTTTATTGAATCTAGTGTAAATAAGTTGGATGATGGAATTATAAAAACTAAAGGAGAAGGTATTAAAATTTTAGCAGATGGTCCTAATCGTGAATTGCTTAATTTTTTCGATAATATAAATGATTTAAATCCCACTTGGATAATTAATCAAAAAAGTGAAGATGGGAATGAAGGATTTAATTTTAGTGAGCCAAATGGCGGAAGTAGACTTTTTATAGCTAAAGGAGGAAATGTTGGGATTGGTTCTACAAGACCTGAAAACAAACTAGATGTATCTGGCATTATTGGTATGGAAGGTAGAAAAGGTAATTTTGCCTTTGGTGAAATACCTGCTGATGGAGAATGGCATGATGTGGTTTCCGATTTGAATGAATATCAGGCGTTTGAAGTTATAGCAACTGTTGGAAAAAAGAGTGCCCATTCTATCTTGCATGCAATTGCTGTTAGTACGTATGGGAATTCAAAAAATGCAATTACTAAAACCTGTGGCTATTATGGTTGGGCTAGAAACAAAATTGACATTAGATGGAGTGGTTCTTATTTTAGTTTTCAATTGCAAATTAAAACAAAATGTAATTACGGCGAAGGAGTTTTAATAAAATATAATGTAGCAAAACTATATTAATATACAATGAAAAAAACAGCATTACCCCAAAAAATAAAACTTGAGCTTACTATTGATGAAGTGAATGTTATCCTCGAATTATTAGGAAATCAGCCTTTTGTCGGCGTTTATAAACTTATTGAAAAAATCCATTTACAAGCAAAAGATAGTACAGAAAGTAAATTAAAAGGTTAATGATGGAATCAGTATCTATAAAAAAAAACGATGATACTAGTGATGTTTTTGACCTTTTTAAGTTAAAAGATGAAGGGTTAAAAAAAATACAATTATTATCAAGTAATAATTGGACGGATTATAATTCTCATGATCCTGGAATAACAATTTTAGAAACATTATGTTATGCTTTAACTGATTTAGCGTATCGTACTGACTTTGATATTTCAACTTTATTAAGCACACCAGGCAAAACCAAAATAGAAAACCCTCTGTTTCCTGCCCATGAAATTTTAACTACATTACCTCTATCTATATTTGATTTTAAAAAAATGTTTCTAGACATTGAGGGTGTAAAGAATTGTGACTTTACACCAGCATACTCGGACAAGGTTATTCCCGGTATATCTGATGTTAATATTGAAGTTCATGAAGATTTTGATAATGAAACTTCTCGCGAAAACATTAAGAAAAAAATACAAAATATTATTAATAGTAATTGCCCATTGGGAATTGTTTTTGATCGTATTGTATTTTTAGAGTATGATTTCGTTGGTGTTGTTTTAGACATTGAATTAGCAGATGAAGTAGACCCAAAAAAAATATTTGCCAAATTTATTCAAGATGTTCAGAATTATTTTTCATCCGAAATAAAATTTAAAAGTCTTAAAGAATTATTAGATAAAGATTTTGGTGTAGAAACTATTTTTAACGGGCCACTTTTAAAAAATGGATTTTTGTTAGACGAACAACTTAGTAATCAAACCATAAGGAAACGTATATATTTGTCCGATTTAATTAGCATTGCAATGGCTATAGAGGGGGTTTCGTTTGTGCGAGGTTTGAAAATAATTGATGCAGAAAAGAAAGAATATAATTGGATATATGATGTCAAATTCGCGAAAAGTCCAAGAATAGATTCTGAATTATCCAAATTTAAATGCTTTTATCGAAAATCATTAATTTTTGAAAGCAAACCATCATTTATTGAGATATGGTCATCTCCGAAATTGAATCAAACATCATCTCATAACCAGAACACTCTTGATTTGCCTAATGGAAATCCAAAAAATTTATCGAAATACCATAGTATTCAATATGATTTTCCAGATAATTTTGGAATTGGTTTTAAAGGGCCTGCAGCTGGGGCGAGCGAAAGAAAATCATCAGCCGCAAAACAACTAAAAGGATATTTGATTATTTATGATCAAATAATGGCTAATTTTTTGGCTCAACTAAATCATGTGAAATATTTATTTTCAACTGAAAATATTGAAAACACATCGGCTACCCAATTAATTGATGATATACCTGGTGTAGAATATTTATACAAACACTTTATAGAAAATTATTATATAAAGCACAATGACTTTAAAGACAAAACTAAATTGAAATCCGAATGGATCAACTATTTAAAGAATCAAAAAAATCAACTTAACAATGAAATTCAAAATTCTTCTGAAACTAGAGAAGAGTTTTTAAAACGAAGAAATTCTGTATTAGATCATTTATTAGCGCGATTTGGAATAAATACAAATAAACTAGAGCTTCTTTCAGAAATGAAGCAAATTGAAGCTATTAATTACAAAATAGATTTATTGAAAAATTTTCCAAGATTATCTTCTGAAAAATATTCTATTGGTAAATCATCTGTTTATCCAGAAATAAGTGGTTTAAAAGCTTGGTTAGGAAAGAATTTGAATTTGAAAGGAATTACAAATGAGCATATTACTTTGGGTGTTTCTCAATTTGGATCTGAAAATGAAATAGAGGCAGAAATTTATTCATTTAAAAATCCATTAAATGAACTTTTAAAAAATGGGGTTGAAATCGAAAATATTATAGAAACCGGCTCAAATGAAGTATCTATCATTGATAACTATAATGAGATTGTTTCAAAATTGCATATTGGCAATAAACCACAAAATGAAATAAGAAGCTTTATTAATCAAAAAATTATTGAAATAAATCATAATTCAGAAAATTTTTTAATAATTGATCATATTTCTTTAAAACCTTCAACTGATCATTTGTGTTATGGATTTGATGTTTTATTTGATGGTAAACCCATTTTTATTTCGGAAAGGAAATTTAGTTTAAATCAATGCGATTTGTTTATTGAAAAATTTAAGGAACTAAGTACTCAGTTAGATAATTTTAAAATCGTTGAAACCGATCTTAAGGAATACAAAATAAACTTTGAATGTCAATATGGAAGTTTATTATCAAGAAGCTATTATTCATCCAATTCGGAAG
>CANJJP010000105.1 GCA_947474485.1 Bacteroidota bacterium
AAACAGCAGGTCCAGCAGTTGCTGTTACTGAATATGTACCTGCCATTGCAATTGTAGATGCCGGAATAGTTACTGATTGCCCTGTAGCTGTAAATCCATTTGGACCAGACCAAGCATAAGTTGCACCAGCAACAGCAGTAGTTGTTAAACTTATTGTAGCACCTTCACAATAAGGGCCAGTATTGCTTGCTGTTAATGTACAAGTTCCGCATGCAGCAGGAGCTGTTACCGTTGCTGTTCTAGTACAGGATCCATCCGCACTATAAGCTGCAGTAATAGTACAAGCTGCGCCGTTAGATGGAGCACCAGTTATGGTATACGTCATTGATGTTGCAAAAGGTGGATTTACAACAAAAGGAGTTCCTCCACAACTTGATGATATTGTAAGTATTCCCGATGTAGGAGGTTCAACTGTTGTAATTGTTCCAGTAACGTTATAAGTATTAGAGCCTAACTGACAAGCACCAGGAGTAGCAGTTAATGCACTAATATTACAAAGTATATCACAATTACCAAGGCCAACGCCTGGATTACCTGCTAAGGGTTGAGAAAAGGTTATGTTTTGTGTTGCACCTGAGTAGTTTGTAATCATTACAATATAATATTGTCCAACTATCGCATTAGGAATTTGAGCAAACTCATTATTGGTTCCAGAAAAACTACAATCCACAATATTCGCAGCAGTCAATCCAGCTAAACAGGCCCCAGTAGGTGAAGTAAATGGACCCCAAATAATAAAATCAATATCTGAATTCGCAAAAATATTAAAGTCCATCGGACCGCTCTGTGCAACTTGCATGTTAAACCAAGCTGGGTTTGGCTGCGAACCTAAACAACCATAAGCAGGACCAACTGGCGCTGTAACGGTTCCGCCAGTTCCTGCAGGGTAAATAATTGTTTCACTACAAAATGAGTTTGGTATATTACATGCTTGTCCAGCACTTGGTGGTGGTGGAATAGTTACACAAGTTGAGAATGTTGGATTGGCAGGCATGCCTCCAAAAAAATCGTAAACTCTGTAATAATATGTTTGTCCTGCTGTTAAACCATTAAAATTTCCTGTACCATTTGCTCCGTTACCAAATGAGGCATCGTTACAACTAAGTGAAGTTAAAGCACCACAACCACCAGAGTATAATTGAACAACTGGATCAAAGCCAGCAGGAGCATTTACACCAATTTGTTGAGTTACTCCCGTAGCAACAAAGGAA
The DNA here is from genome assembly GCA_947474485.1 of Bacteroidota bacterium. Classification (GTDB taxonomy): domain Bacteria; phylum Bacteroidota; class Bacteroidia; order B-17B0; family Aurantibacillaceae; genus JADJDM01. Next base: position 1,212 of record CANJJP010000105.1, read on the forward strand.
AACCAAACATCATCGTTAGCAGTACCTGCACATCCTGCAACGGATTGCGTAGCATTTAAAACAGTTGCACTTGTTGCTGTACAAGTAGCTCCTGGAGTTATTGGAATCGCACCAGCACAATTGTTGTTTGCAGGTGGCGGCGGTGGCGGCGGTGGAGTTCCACAACCTATAGTTGCCGACCATCCTGCTTGTGTTACAGAGCCATCAGAAGTAAATCGCACGGTAATACATGTTCCTGTTGCTATAACAGTACCTGGGGAAGTTGTACCAGTGTAATTTGGTCCAATTTGCGGCGCCGCAGTACTATTGCCATTATAAATGTAAAGAAAATCCCAATTGTTTTCTAATTGAAAACTATTGAAAATTAAATAAATGGGTTGCCCATTGTTCGAACAAAAAGTTTGTGTGAAGTTTGCGTTATTGGCATAATTACCTGCACCTCCAGGATCTAATGATGTACCAGTACAGCCAACTGTTTGTGATTTTACATTTAACAATGTGAAAAACATTAAAACAGAAGCAATAAATAATTTTATATTTTTTTTCATTTTAATAAATTAAAAAAATGTTAGTAAAAAAGTAATTCGTTATTAGATATAATCCTTAATCCTTCTAATGCTATGATGTCTTTGAATTCTGCATAATGCAAACAACCTTCTTCTGCTTTACGGGTAATAACAACTTCAAATGTTTCAGCATGTATTTCACAATTTAAAACATTTTCAATTGCTATTATTTTTGTAATGATGTTGGATTTAGACACAACGGTAAGTTTAACATCTTCGAACTTAATACTTAACTTACTAGTTACACCTTCAAATCTATTTCTACCATTTTGAGTGTTCGTATTCATAAAATCTTTCGTCGCTTGCGTATATGAAATTTTATCGATTTGCGAATAAGTTATCTTACTTGAAAATAACATTAAAACAAATAACAAGAATACTTTTGGTGTATGATTTCTCATCTTAAATTAAGTTGACGTTAATACTACATTACTATAAAAACAAATTATGAGAAACTAATTAAGTTTCACAACCATAAATATATAATACTATTTTCGTAAAAGCAAATTTCTCCACTGAATTTCAGTATTTTACTTAAAATTAATTAAAAATAACTAGGAAAAACGATTTTCTGTTAATTACTGAATTCCAGTTCTTTAACAATTAATTGGATGGTTGTGACATTATTAAACGTGTTTTCCTGCAGTTGATAACAAATTTTTGCAGGAATTTGGTTTTGGAAGTTTTCGAGCAAATGTGCCTTATCGAAGGCAATTGCGTTCAACCTTAAATAAGGATTGTTTTTTTGGTAAAGCTCTAATTTTAAGTGATTCGTCCCAACAATTCTTACATTTCCACTATCAAAAACATCTGAACTCTTAAACACCGGTAACATATTACCAGGACCATGCGGAGCAAATTGTTTTAGTATGCGGAAAAATTTATCGTTGATCTCACTAAAATTAATTTCCAAATCAATCTCTATTTCAGGAATCAACATTTCATCCTTTATTGTTGAACTAACTATGAGTTCAAATTTTTCTTGAAATGCAATAACATTAGTTGGGTCTAATGTTAATCCTGCTGCGTATTTGTGACCGCCAAATTGATCGAGCAATTCACTACAAGCTTCAATTGCCTCATACACATCAAAATCTTTAACAGAGCGCGCAGAGCCTGTTACTTTGCCGTTTGATTGCGTGAGCACAATTGTAGGACGATAAAATTTTTCTACTAAACGTGAAGCAACAATGCCAACAACACCTTTATGCCAATTCTCACTAAATACAACAGTTGATTTTTTTGTGCTCAACAAAATATCTGCTTCAATTAAACTAATTGCTTCAGTAGTTATTGATTGGTCTAAAACTTTTCTATCGGTATTGGTTTGATTAATTTGTTTTGCTGTTGCCTCTGCCTTTTCTACAGTGTCAGAAATAAGTAATTCAACCGCTTTGCTTCCATGTTCAATACGGCCAGCAGCATTAATACGCGGGGCAAGTACAAAAACTAAATCAGATATCGTTAGTTCTCTTTTTAATTTGTTGAGGTCGATTACTGCTCTAAAACCGGGGCGACTTAATGCGTTTACTTTTTTTAGACCAAAGTGTGCAAGTACTCTGTTTTCTCCAGTAATAGGGACAATGTCGGCAGCTATACTAACTGCAACAAGATCGATGTAGTTTTCTAAAATACTTTCGTCTTGTTTGTTCGAAAGCACTATTGCTTGGCAAAGTTTGTAACCTAATCCACATCCAGTTAATTCTTTATATGGATAAGGGCAATCTTTTCTTTTTGGATCTAATACTGCAATTGCATTTGGAATTGTATCGCCAGGTAAATGATGGTCGCAGATAATAAAATCTACTCCTCTTTCATTTGCATAATCAACTTTATCAATGGATTTAATTCCGCAATCTAATGCAATAATTAATGTAAATCCATTCTCTTTTGCAAAATCAATTCCTTTAAATGAAATTCCGTATCCTTCACTATATCTATCTGGAATATAAAACGAAATAAGTGGAGAATAATTTTTAAGGAAGCTGTATGTCAATGCTACAGCGGTTGTGCCGTCTACATCGTAATCTCCGTATACTAAAATTTTCTCTTTGTTTTGTAGAGCAAGATTAACACGAGCTATTGCTTTATCCATATCCTTCATTAAAAAAGGATCGTGTAATTTTTCTAAAGATGGTCGAAAAAAATCTTTTGCCGAATTAAAATCAGTAATGCACCGCTGCGCTAAAAGTGTTGCGTTAATTTTATCAATTGATAAATCAACTTGTAATTTGTTTACAAGCTGTTCATCAAACGAATCATTTATTTTCCAACGTGTTTGCACAATAGATTATATGTAAATTATGATTAGGCTAGGTTGTGATACACTGCAAGTATATCATCATCTTCTTCCATTTTTTCAATTAAAGCCATTACTTCTGCTTCCTGCTCTTCACTAATTTCTTTTGTAGTTGTAGGAAGATAAACCTTTGAAGTTTCTTTTATTTCGTAACCCAAATCTTCTAAACCTTTTTGCATCGAACCGAAATCTGTAAAGCCGACTTGAATAATTAACTCATTTGATTCATCATCCCAGTTCAATTCTTCCGCACCAAAATCAATCAATTCTAATTCTATGTTGTCTCTGTCTAAACCTACCGAGCTAATTTTAAACATGGCTTTTCTTTCAAACATAAAGCTCACTGAACCATTTGTTCCAATGGAGCCGCCATTTCTGTTAAATAATAAACGAACACTTGCAACTGTGCGAGTAGGGTTATCAGTAGCTGTTTCAACCAACACAGGAACTCCGTGTGGAGCATATCCTTCATAAATAACTTCTTCATAATTAGCAGAATCTTTTTCGCTAGCTCTTTTAATTGCCGCGTCAATTCTATCCTTCGGCATATTGATGGATTTTGCGTTTTGAACAACTGCACGTAAACGAGCATTAGATTCAACAGTGTGTCCACCACCAGCTTTTACTGCAATTACAATTTCTCTTCCAATGCGTGTGAAGGCTTTTGCCATCTTAGCATATCGTGCAAACATTTTATGTTTGCGCTTTTCAAATACACGTCCCATAGTAAATTCTTAAAGGATCAAATTTAAGCAGATTTGTCCTTAAATAATAGCAAATGGTCTAAATTGTTCATAATAACTTGGATTTCAATTTAAAACTTAATTTATTTGTACTAACATATAATACAAACGTAAGCTAAATTTTATGAGAATAGAAGACGAAATAAAGCAAAAAAAATTCAAGAGCGAATACCAAAAGATGTACATCAATTTGGTTTACACTGCTAATAGGTTGAACACTCAGCAAATGAGGATGTTTAAGGAGTTTGGCTTATCGGTTCAGCAATATAATATTTTAAGAATTTTACGTGGGCAAGTTCCAACTGCTATTAATTTGGGTTTAATACAAGATAGGATGTTGGATAAAAACTCGAATGCATCTCGTTTAATCGAAAAATTAAAAATAAAGAAACTAGTTGAGCGCAAGGAGAGTAAGATAGACAGACGACAAGTGGATATAATGATAACAGAAAAAGGCTTAGATTTGCTGAAGAAAATGGATGGCAAGGTAGAAGAGGCTGAATTGATTGATTCTAACTTAACGAAACAAGAAGCCGAAACCTTAAGTGATTTGTTGGATAAACTAAGAGGATAATGAATAGAAAGAATTTTTTTGTAGATATAACATTGGTTGATTCATTTCGCCCGCAATTTTATGCTCTAATACCCGAACAAAGAAGAGTAGTGAATGAAATGATGAACGAAGGAATATTGGTTTCGTATAGTTTATCATTAGAGCGTACCAAGCTTTGGGTGGTTATGGAAGTAAAATCGGAACAAGAAGTATTGGATGTTTTAGCGAAATTCCCTTTAATAAAATTCATGAAGCCTGAAATACATGAGTTGGCTTTTCATGATAATGTTCACAGCGGCTTCCCGCATTTATCATTAAATTAATTTAGCATGAACAAGGATTTAGATATTATAAACGACGACAACGAAGAGGAGGATACTGAAAAGTATTTTGATGAAGAAAGTTATAGCACAATGATTGTTGCTGGAGAGAAAGGTCAGCAAGAAAAAAAGAAAAGCCTCGAAGATTTTGTTGAACATTTAACAAGTGGAATAAACGAAGATAAAACAGAGGTGCTAAAAATACTGAAAGAGTCGAACGCACAAGATGCTTTAGTAGAGGCAATTTTGGATTTAGAAAATCTCGAAAATAGAAACTTGCTTATTGCAGCTTGTTGGGAAAGTGGATTGGATTTTAGCAAGTATGTAAATGTATTTTTAAAACTTGCGGTTGATAAAGATTTACTAGTTTCATTAGAAGCAATTACTGTTGTTGAGAATATAGAAACCTATGAATCAAAGGAATTTTTAGAAACAGCCATCGCTTTTGTTGGTAAAGCAATTGATGCCAAACACCCAAATCACGAAATGCTTCACGATTTAAAATTGCATTTGTTTGA
>CANJJP010000106.1 GCA_947474485.1 Bacteroidota bacterium
AAGTTTTCATACAAACTATTAAAAAGCGAATCTATCATGCTAAGCAGTATTTCAGAGGATATTGCGGATCCTTGGATTGGGGCAATTAAATTAAATGTGAATAAGAAGGAAATGAGCATTATAGAAAATATATATTATGCATCTGGCTCATACGTTATTCCTAAAGATGCTGAGGTATTATTAGAGAAAACAATAAAAGCACTTACCGAAAACCCTAAACTAGTTTTAGAAGTTCAATCACATACAGATGCTGTTGCGGGTGATGATTATAATATGGAGCTTTCACAAAAACGCGCTAGTGCAGTGGTTGATTATTTAATTCAAAAGGGAATAGATAAAAAACGTTTAATCGCAAAAGGTTTTGGAGAAACAACGCTAGCTAATACATGTGGCAATGGAGTTGAATGTTCGGATGCTGAGCACAAACAAAATCGCCGTACAGTATTTAAGTTGAATTACGAAGGAACTAAATAACCTGCTAATTCTTTTTATTATCTTTGCCCATGGAAAATGGTAAACTCGTAATATTTTCAGCACCTTCAGGTTCGGGCAAAACAACTATTGTTCGCCATTTATTAAAAACCTTCCCCGAGAAGTTGCAATTTTCAATTTCTGCTACAAGCCGGGCTAAACGTGGTGTTGAGGAAAATGGAAAAGATTATTATTACCTAAGCCCCGACGAGTTTAAGAAAAAAGTAGAGGCAGGTGAGTTTTTGGAGTGGGAAGAAGTATATGCGGGTGATTGTTACGGAACACTGCGTAGCGAAGTAGAACGTATTTGGGCAAGCGGTAAGCATGTTATTTTTGATATTGATGTAGAAGGCGGTTTAAATTTAAAAAACCAGTTTAAAGACCAAGCCCTTGCTATTTTTGTAATGCCACCATCTCTTAAAATATTAGAAGAACGATTACGCAGCCGCAGTACCGATAGCCAAGAAAGTATTGCACGCCGTTTAGAAAAAGCAGAAAAGGAATTAAAAACCGCAAAACTATTCGATCGCTTTATTTTAAACGAAGAACTTGAGCTAGCCTTTGCTGATGCAGAGAAAATTGTAGGGGATTTTTTGGAGAAGAAGGGTTAGCTCAACTTATCACTTAATAATCTCATTTCAATAGCAGGAGCAATTTTTTCGTAAACGATATTGTAAACGGCATCTGCAATAGGCATATCAACTTTATACTTTTGGTTAATCTCGTGCACACACTTTACTGCGTAATAACCTTCGGCAATCATATTCATTTCTAACTGCGCCATTTTAACTGAGTAACCTTTACCTAGCATGGTGCCAAACATACGGTTACGACTAAATTGCGAGTAGGCTGTTACCAATAAATCGCCTAAGTATGCTGATGCTTTAATGTCTCTATCAATTGGATGCACTGCTTTTACAAAGCGTTCTATTTCCTGTATTGCATTTGATACGAGTACACTTAAAAAATTATCTCCATAACCTAAGCCGTGGCAAATACCGCCTGCAACTGCAACAACGTTTTTAAGTACTGCAGAAATTTCTGTTCCGTAAATATCATCACTTGCTGTTACTTTAATATAACGGCAACGCATGCTTTTTGCAAGTGATTCAGCTTTTTTAATATCTCCTGAGGCAATAGTGAGGTAAGATAATTTTTCCATGGCAACTTCCTCGGCGTGGCATGGGCCTGTAATTACGCCAATATTTTTTAATGCTACATTCCAAATAGTGTTGAGGTATTCACCCACAATTAAATTATGTTCAGGTATAATGCCTTTAATTGCTGAGAAAATAATTTTGTTTTGTAACGCATCAGGCGCAATGCTTTTTAAGGTGTCGTGGCAAAATGCAGAAGGAATAGCAAGTATCAATATATCCGCACTATTTACTGCAGTAGCTATATCGCTTGTTAATTTAATTTTGTCTAATTCAAACTCAACCGAACTTAAGTAACGCGGATTGTGTTTGTATTTAGTAATGTATTCAATATCCTCTTGTTTACGCGTGTACCAAGTAATTTCATCAACGTTATTAAGTAAAATTTTTACCAATGCAGTTGCCCAACTTCCACTACCAACAACAGCAATTTTTTTATATCCTTCCATAATAAATTATAATGTAGCAAATATTAATTGCTCGTCTAAAATAGCTTCTTTTCCTGTAATTAAACAATAAATGCTGGCAAGTGTAATTACATCTTTGCCGCAATAGGTTTTTAATAATTCTAAATCCTTGTCTTCCCAAAACACACGTGCTACATCGCTTCCATCAATTTCTCCTTTTGGCGACGGAAGGTTAAATGTATGTGCTAGTAAATCTAAAGAGGTATAACTTTTGTAATCGCCAAACTTCCACATTTCTAATGTGTCTAATAATTTTACTTCCCATGGTTTTTTACCCGATATGTTTAATATTTTTGGAAGTTTCATTTTATTAATCAGCATACGTCTGCATAAAAACGGGAAATCAAATTCTTTTCCATTATGTGCACACAAATTACTATCGTCGCTGCTATAAAATTTGTTGAGGTGTTCAATTACTAATTCCAACAAATGTTTTTCATCTTCCGATGCAAACGACTTCACATAAAATTTCCCATTATGAAAATTTCCCATCGATATACAAACTACCTTTGCAAACTCAGCGTAAATGCCTGCTTTTTTATAACGCTCTTCGGGCGATTCACTTTCGTTATACATCCATTTTTTATCCCACAAGGCTTTTGTTTCCTTGCTTAAGTCTTTGTATTGATAAGTAACTGGGGCAGTTTCAATATCTAAGAATAATATTTTTTCTAATTTTATTTCGTCTTGCATAACTACTAAATTAATAGGTGAAATTTAATTTTTTATCTGGATTCGTAACCTTGCCGCTTTGTCTGTTTTCGCCATCTACCATCACATGCATCATACTTATTTGCTGCGAGTAATATTTGTAAAGCAAAGTATTTTCTATTTCTAGGGTTTTTGGTTTAATTTCTTCTTTAATTTCTAAATAAGTCCAAATAGCATCTTCTTCTTTCTCGTAGCCAATAATATCAAAGCGTTTGAACTCTCCATTTATTTTAATTTTCAAATTACTTTGCATGTATTGCAGTAATAACAACTCTATTTCTCGTTTATCTTTTGGGTGAAGTATATCAACTTGTTTGTTGTAGCTTTTCTCTAATGCATCCTCTAAATTATCAGTAAACATGCGGCAAGTAATTTCTACCGACTTACTCCTGCTATTAAAATTCATTTCGGTAGTGCTTACATAAAATGGATGGAAGGATGAAAACACCAACCAAGTAAAAGCACATACAAATAATAATTTAACCGCAGGTACTATTTTTATGTTGTCAAAAAACTTATTCATTAATTTAGACGAAGTAATTTAATTCAAAGATAGCAAAAATGAGCGATTTTAGCTTATGGTTTACAACAGGTTTGCAGCACATTGTGGATAGGAATGGCTACGACCATATTTGCTATGTAATAGTTTTAGCAATTTCGTTTCCTATTAAAGAATGGAAAAAATTGCTGGGTTTAATTACTGCTTTTACTATTGGGCATTCGCTTACTTTAGCTTTAAGTATATTAGATATTATAAAAGTGCCGCAAACGAGTATAGAGATTTTAATTCCAATAACAATTTTGATCACCTGTATTTATACTATTGTAAAGAGAGAGGAAGCGATGAAAACAATTTCTCTGAACTACTGGTTAGCTCTTTTCTTTGGATTAATTCATGGAATGGGCTTTTCTTATCTACTAAAATCCATGCTTGGTAGAGAGCAAAACCCTGTTAGTCCTCTGTTTTCATTTAATTTAGGGTTAGAAGCGGGGCAATTAGTTATCGTTGCTGCGGTTATACTTATTTCGTTATTTTTGGAAAATGTTTTAAAGATAAAAAGAAGCAATTATGTGTTCTTTTTGTCAGCAGCTGTTTTTGGAATTGCAAGTGTTTTATTATTAGAAAGAATATAATATGAAGTTAAGAATTAGTGTACTATTTATTGTTTTAGTTAACTTAGTTGTAGCACAAAACATTAAAAACAATCCCACATCAAATCACGGGAATAAATTTGAGCAACTGGGAACTATACTTCCTGATGCAAATGTGTATCGTGCTGCTTCGGGCGCGCCAGGCCATAAATACTGGCAGCAAAAAGCTGACTATGATATTGAAGCTACACTAGATGAAAAAAACTTAACTCTTATTGGTTCGGAGTGGATTACTTATTTTAATAACTCACCTGATAAGCTTACCTACCTTTGGTTACAGTTAGATGAAAATCAACATGACCCAAACTCTGACAATAATTATTTCGATAATAATAAAATTAATGCCCCGTTTACTAACGATGATATTACAGCTCTTAATATTAAAGAGAAGGCAAAAGATTTAGGAGATAAAATTTTAGAAGTAAGTGATGAATTAGGTAAGCCGTTAAAATATACAATCAATCAAACTATGATGCGTATTGATTTACCAAAAACATTGGCTGCTGGCGGTAAAGTAAAGTTTAAAGTAAAATGGAAATATAAATTATCTAACCGCATGGAAACAGGCGGACGTGGTGGTTACGAATATTTTCCTGAAGATGGGAATCATTTATTTACCATGGCGCAATGGTATCCACGTATGTGTGTTTATTCTGATTACCAAGGTTGGCAAAATAAACAATTTACAGGTCGTGGAGAGTTTGCTTTAGCGTTCGGTAATTTTAAAGTTAAAATGACAGTTCCGTCTGACCATATTGTTTGCGCAACAGGTGTAGGTTTAAACTATGCACAAGTATTGAGTTCTGCACAATTAGTACGTTGGCAAAAAGCGCAAACATCAAAAGATGTTATTGAAGTGGTAACATTGGAAGAAGCAAAAGCTGCTGAATTAAAAAAATCAACAACAACTAAAACTTGGATTTTTAAAGCAGATAGCGTACGTGATTTTGCTTGGGGCACTTCTCGTAAATTTGTTTGGGATGCAATGCCATCTGTTGATGCTGGTAAAAAAACAATGTGTATGAGTTTTTATCCTAAAGAGGCGTATGCTTTGTATAGAAAGTATTCTACTAAAACAGTAGCGCATACAATTAAAACATATTCAAAATACACAATCAAATATCCTTACCCCGTTGCACAAAGTATTGAAGCGGCAAATGGGATGGAATACCCTATGATTTGTTTTAATTTTGGTAGAACTGAAAAAGACGGAACGTATTCAGAAGCTACAAAGTATGGAATGATTGGAGTTATCATACATGAAGTAGGGCACAACTTTTTTCCTATGATTATAAACAGCGATGAACGCCAATGGAGTTGGATGGATGAAGGATTAAATACATTTGTTGAGTTTTTAACTGAATCGGAGTTTGATAATAATTATCCTTGCAATCGTGGGCCAGCGCATAAAATTGTTGACTACATGAAAATGCCAAAAGAGCAATTAGAACCAATTATGACGAACAGTGAAAACATTGCTTTGTTTGGACCAAACGCTTATGCAAAGCCTGCAACGGCATTAAATATTTTACGTGAAACAGTAATGGGACGTGAGTTGTTTGATTACGCATTTAAAGAGTATTCAAACCGTTGGGCATTTAAACACCCTACACCGTCGGATTTTTTCCGCACAATGGAAGATGCTTCGGGCGTTGATTTGGATTGGTTTTGGAGAGGTTGGTTTTATGATATTGAGCCAGTAGATATTTCATTAGATTCGGTTAAAGCAGTTACCTTAGTAAACAACAAACAAATCCCAGTTAAGATTGACAGTATGTATCCTCGTCAACAACCAAAAGAATTTATTAACGTTAGTCGTATGCGTAATAAAGAATCGGGAATGAAATTTTTAGTTGATACAGACACTACCATGCGCGATTTTTATTTCTATTATACACCAGAGCCGGTTGATGCAAAAACTAAAATTGGATTTGATAGATACAAAAACATTGAGCCTTTAAGCGATTCAACTTATACAGCAGAAGGTTTGCAAAGTAAATTCATTTACGAATTAAATTTCACCAATAAAGGTGGATTGGTAATGCCTTTAATTATTCAGTGGAATTATAAAGATGGCAGTACAGAAGTTGATCGCATTAATGCTTACGTTTGGCGCAAGAATGAAAAGAATGTTGTGAAGACCTTTGCAAAAGGAAAAGAAGTGGCGTCTATCGTTCTTGACCCATATAAAGAAACTGCTGATATTGACGAAAAGAATAACACCTGGA
>CANJJP010000107.1 GCA_947474485.1 Bacteroidota bacterium
AAAGTTCAAATAGACCTTGATGGTTTAAATGATATTGAGGAGGTTAGCGATTGGTATAACAATAAATTAGCAGGTTTAGGAAATCGGTTTAGCAAGCAAGTTAAGAATCAAATAAATTCTTTAAAATCAAATCCACTTACTTATGCAGTTAGATATGCTAATGTACGATGTATGTTGGTGAAAAAATTCCCTTTTTTAGTCCATTTTAGTGTAGATGAAAAGCAAAAAGTCGTAGAGATTTTTGCGGTTTTACATACAAGCAGAAGTCCTAAAATTTGGGAAAGAAATGTAAAATAATATCAATTGGAAAGTTCTAGAAATTAGAATTTTTTGGATAACGATATTTTAAAATCGCAGCCCCGATTTCTCGGGGTGAGGTTCCGATAGCTATCGGAATTAAAATTGATGTTCAACGACAAAAAAGCAACTTATAGAACTTTCCTAGGGCACATACTCATAAGCACCCAAATCGGGTGTGGCATCTCTTAAAACGCCATTAATATCATTTGTGTAAAAAGGCAAAACTAAGCCAAAATTAATTGCGGGTGAACCGGCATTTAGTTTAAAGTTTTTAGCCCCTGCATCTATAAAACTTGGAGATTGGTTTAGTTTGTTACTAATAAATCTATTTGTATTCGAAGTATTCATTTGTGTTTTAAGCATATTATTGGTAAAAACAACATTGTTAAATTGCCCCGCTACTGCAGCTGAATCAAGTGTAATTTCTTCGTTATTACTTCCATCAATTATACAATTGGCAAAATAACCACTATCCAATGGGAAGTTTTGAGAATCATTTCTGTTGTTTAAAATTATTGATGGAGTAGTTCGGGCCTCTTCGCTCCAATAGTTAGCAAAGGTGCAATGTCTAAAGCTATATGAACCGCCATAAATAAGCGCTGCTAAATAACTTCCGCAATTATTGATTACTGTGTTACCAACTTCCATTTTGTAGAAGCGGGCATACAAACCAGCATAAGAGCAGTTTTGAATAATTGTATTAGTTATTTTTACTTTTCGTTGGCTCATAACTGTGCCACCATTTTCATAAAATGCAAAAGGTTCGGCTTGCACACCAATAAAACTGTTTTTAATTAATGCATAGTTAATCTCGTTGTTATTACTTCCATCTAGCAGCCAAATGCGCTCCCATTGCCCCGCTAAATCTCTGTATTCATATTCTAAACGGTCGCCCTGAAAAGTTACTCTTTGAGATTGAGTTCCCAATACTTTTAAGCAACCGCCTCTATCGGCAACAATACCCCCGTTTTGATGAAAATAAACTTCAGTACCCGCATTAATTGTAAGTGTGCAGGTTGAGTCAATTAAAGCATAACCAAAAACCAAATGTGGTTTATCATTGTTCCAAATTTCTCCGCACGGTAAAGAGCCATAACTGAAAGTTCCGCCATTACTCAGATAAACTACGTTTGTTGGAAGGTGTAAGTAACAATTACGGGCCACCGAGTATAAATCTACATCTTGAATATTCCCATTGGTTTCAAATACCACCGAGTCTTTATAAACAAATGGATTTGACTGCGCATTTGGGTCAATAGTTACTTCTACAAACACATAAATGCTATCTCCTGCAGCAATTTCAATGTTTTGGAAGGATTTGCCTGGAGTGCCGTCAACGTTTAATCTGTAAAAAGATGATTCGCCACGTGCAAGTGCAAGTTTAGAAATGTTAATTTTCTGATTGTTTGGATTTACAACCCTAAAGTATTTAGTAAATGAGCCAACTTGCGTAAATACAGTATCATAAAGAATAGAATCTTGAGAAAAGCTTAGTTTTGCAGCCGAATCGGTTATAATAGTATCTTTTTTGCATGAAATTACTGATAAAATCAGGCAGATACTAAGAAAAAGTAAGGCAAAAGGCTTGTTCCTCATTGTACAAAGATAAGTTTTCTCTTAAACGCTTAATAAAGAAAATTATTTTATTTTAGCAATACTTTTTGTAGATGAAAAGAAAAGTGTATATTTGCACTCCATTTTTGAAAATTAAAAGACATGAAAAAAGAGATACATCCAGAAAACTACAGATTAGTTGTTTTCAAAGACATTTCGAACGAAACATCATTTTTAACTCGTTCTTGCGCAGATACTAAAGACACTATTAAGTGGGAAGACGGTAATGAGTATCCTCTACTTAAGATGGAGATTTCTAATACATCTCACCCTTTCTACACAGGTAAACACATGTTAGTAGATACAGCAGGACGTATTGATAAATTCCGTACGCGTTACAACAAAAAATAATTTTAGATTTTTCTATTATATAAACCCTAACAAGAAATTGTTGGGGTTTTTTGTTTGCAATCATCTCCGCTATGTAAAAAATATAAGCAACAAAAAAAGGGCAATCCTTTCGAAATGCCCTTCTAAATTTTAATGATTTAAAATTACTCGGCTAAAACAATAACATTGTTTTTTAGCACTTCAATAACTCCACCTTTAATATCAAATGAATGAACTTTTGCTGAAGCATCAGTTATCTTAACTGTTCCCTTTTTTAAAGAAGCAATCATAGGAGCGTGATTATTTAAAATCCCTAACGAACCTTCAGAACCTGGAACTGTAAGCGATTTTGCTTCGCCTTCAAATAATTTTTTATCCGGTGTTACTATTTCTAATTTCATACTTAAACAATTGTTGAATTGTTGAATTGTTGAGTTATTGAATTAATTCTATAATTCAATAACTATCTAACTCTTCAATTATTTTGATTCCGACATTAATTTTTTACCTTTTTCAATTGCTTCTTCAATAGTACCAACTAAGTTGAAAGCTGCTTCAGGATACTCATCCACTTTACCATCCATAATCATGTTAAAGCCTTTGATTGTGTCTTCGATAGATACGAATACACCTTTTAAGCCTGTAAATTGCTCAGCAACGTGGAATGGTTGTGATAAGAAACGTTGAACACGACGTGCACGGTGTACAACTAATTTATCTTCCTCACTTAACTCATCCATACCAAGGATAGCAATGATATCTTGTAATTCTTTGTAACGTTGTAATAACATTTTAACGCGTTGTGCGCAATCGTAATGTACATCACCTAAAACAGCTGGTGTTAAGATACGAGAAGTAGAATCTAATGGATCTACCGCAGGGTAAATACCTAACTCAGCAATTTTACGACTTAATACCGTTGTAGCATCCAAATGGGCAAACGTAGTTGCTGGAGCTGGATCGGTTAAATCATCCGCAGGTACGTAAACCGCTTGTACAGATGTAATGGAACCTTTTTTAGTTGAAGTAATACGCTCTTGCATTACACCCATTTCAGTTGCCAATGTTGGTTGGTAACCTACCGCAGATGGCATACGACCTAATAAAGCCGATACCTCTGAACCTGCTTGAGTAAAACGGAAGATGTTATCGATGAAGAAAAGGATATCTTTTCCTTGTCCTGAACCTTCTCCATCACGGAAATATTCGGCCATTGATAAACCTGATAAAGCCACACGAGCACGTGCTCCAGGAGGCTCATTCATTTGTCCGAAAACGAAAGTAGCTTGAGATTTAGTTAATTCAGCAGTATCTACTTTTGATAAATCCCATCCGCCTTCTTCCATTGAGTGTTTGAAAGCATCACCGTATTTTACAATACCTGATTCAATCATCTCACGTAATAAGTCATTTCCTTCACGAGAACGCTCACCAACACCAGCAAATACTGAGTAACCTGAGTGACCCTTAGCGATGTTGTTGATTAACTCCTGAATTAATACTGTTTTACCTACACCAGCACCACCAAACAAACCAATTTTACCACCTTTTGAGTATGGCTCAATTAAGTCGATTACTTTTATACCTGTTAACAGAATTTCTGTTGAGGTTGATAATTCTTCGTATTTTGGTGGGTTACGGTGAATACTGTAACCGTTTTCGTTAGATACTGTGTTGATACCATCAATTGCTTCTCCAACTACGTTGAATAAACGACCTTTGATTTTTTCACCAGTTGGCATTGTAATACCTCTGTTTGTTCCAATTACTTCCATTCCGCGGCTTAAACCATCGGTGGTATCCATTGCAACAGTACGTACAGTATCTTCACCTACGTGTTGTTGAACTTCTAATATAAGTTTTTGCCCGTTAGCACGAACAATTTCTAAAGCGTCTAGAATGTTTGGTAATTTACCACCTTCTAGATCAAAACGAACGTCAACTACCGGTCCGATAATTTGAGCTATTTTTCCAACTTGTTTAGACATGATTATTGCGAAATTTTTAATTCGGGCGCAAAGGTAGGATTATTGTTTCAAATTGCAAAGTGTAAGGGCTTTAAAATCAAAATTCATTCAACAATTCATTAACACTTTTGATAATATTGGGCTTTTTTAAGCATGATATGCGTCAGGTGACAAAAATGCTCGTATTTTTGACGAAAAATTAAACAATATGATTCAACGTAAACAGTCCATTTTTTTAGGTGTAATAATGATTTGTTCTATCCTTTTATTCATTTTTCCTACTGTAACTTATACCGTGGGCGATATGGTGGTTGATTACGCTTTTTCTCCTTTTGATGTGCATGCATCAACAACATCTACCATTTACGGACTTTTTGCTGCAAATTGCTTACTTTTTATTACATCTTTTATGTGTTTAATGTTGTTTCATAACCGCAAAAAACAAATTAAAATTAGCCGTGTGGTAATGTTAGTTGCCGCTATGATGATTACTTTACTATTTGTTTTCCCTTTATATAAATCAGATACTGCAGTGCGTACTTTTAATTGGCCAATTGCCTTACCTGCAATCTCAATTGTTTGCGCTTTTTTAGCGGGGCATTTTATTAAGAAAGACGAAGAGTTGGTTAGGTCGGCGAATAGAGTGAGGTAGGGATATTTCTGGTTGCTGGTTTCTAGTTGGTTATTTTCATCTTCCAATTGGTAAGATAATCAATTAGTAAAGCGTAAAACCAGAAACTAGAAACCAGCAATAACTAAACCCTCTTCCCTAATTCAATCACTTCCAGATTTTTAATTTCTGCCCCACTTATTTCAAAACGCAGCATTGTTTTTACTTGATGAAAGCCGTGTATGCCGCATGCGCCGGGGTTCATGTGCAGCACTTCATTTTCGTTATCGTACATCACTTTTAAAATGTGTGAGTGGCCGCAAATAAATAGTTTTGGTTTTTCTTGTTTAATAATGGCTTTTGGTTCGGCTACATACTTGCCTGGGTAACCACCAATGTGGGTGATGTAAACTTTTACTTCTTCGCAATCAAAAATTAAATTTTTTGGATATTCAATGCGCACATCGTTACCATCAATGTTTCCGTAAACTGCTCGTAAGGGTTTGCGTTTTTTTAATTCGTCTAAAACACTTATTGTTCCTACGTCTCCGGCATGCCATATTTCATCGCAGCCATCTACGTATTTCCAAATTTTTTCATCAAGGTAATTGTGTGTGTCGGAAAGAAGAAGAATTTTGGGCATGAAACAATTAATCTTTCGAAGTAGAAATCTTCGGTTTTTTAAATTGTTTGGTAATATCTATAATCATTGAAAACACGTGACTATAAGGAGAGATAGATGCATTACCAATATTAGTAAAAGCATAATCTAAAGTAAACACTTTGTACTTAATACCTGCTCCCATATTTGGTTGCACGGTAGTTAATCGTTTACCATCGATATCTGTATATTTTTGAATGTTGTTTAAACCAAAACGCAAATACACAATGTTTTTGTAGCCCGCTTCAAAACCAAACTGTGGGTCGATGCTAATTGCTTTTGATTTAATTAAAACATTTCTTTTTCCATCAAATGTATTCACCAAATTTACTTCTCCTAATAATGAAATTTTATTGTCCCACAGCGTATATTTTTTAGATACACCAAGCAGTAAGCGAGGCACCGTAACTTCAACTGAGTTTTTCGGAATTTCGTTTCCTGTTAATGCAAATACATTTTTTGTGTCGTCATCTAGCGTGTAAGACCAAGCATTAAATGTTCCTGTAATATCTCTTCCAACTGCCGAAAAACGCCAGTTATTTTTTGTAGTATAGTTTGCTGCTACATCTAATCCAAATCCCCAAGCTCCACCAAAATCCCCAATTTTACGGCGAATGATTTTTGCATTTGCACCGATATCTAAACCTTTTACTTTATTTATTTTTCGTGCGTAAGAAATGATACAAGCAAAATCG
>CANJJP010000108.1 GCA_947474485.1 Bacteroidota bacterium
AAAGTACGATGCTGTAGAACAAGCGGGGCAAACTGTTGGCATAGCAACTATACTTACTATGGTGAAGAAAAAGAATCAAGTATAAATACAGTCGATGCTTAATTATCCACAAAGTAAATACATCAATCAACTACTATGTTGTCTTGTATTATTTTGTGGATTTTTTTACCAAAAACTTATATTGCTACCATAGAGGATAGTTTAATAAAAATATATAAGTCAACTAAAATTGACACAATAAAGTTTGATATTGCTGATAGGTTATACACAATAAAAGTTAGGTAAATTAAATTTATTGAAGCAAAAGCATACATTGATACTTTACAAGTTTTAGCCCATAAAATAAATCAAGAACAATGTTACAGTTCAGTCTTTACACTTAAAGCGAATTATTATTACAAATCCTATCATTTTGATTCAGCCATTGTATACAACAATAAAAGCAACGAAATTGCTTCTAAAATAAATTATTACACTGCATTAATAAAATGTACTATTAGTTTAGAAAATATTCATGATCATAAAGCAGACTTCGGCGGCTTTTTAGGATTTTTTAAACCTATTTTGAAAAGCAAAATTTATTGCTATTATCAATAAATTTTACACAAAAAAGATACTGCCCCTTTTGAGACAGCCTCGTTTTCGTTTGCAGGAGTTTGATAAAACACTTAATCTACATTAAGAACATTTCTTAACCTACTTCATTTTATTCGCTTTGATAATCATGCACATTTGTATACTAAATTTAAAAAATAAACAAAATGAACACTTATTCAATCGACCCAATACACTCAGAAGTTTCCTTTAAAGTGAAACATTTAATGATTAGTACTGTAACTGGTACATTTAACAAATTCAACGCAAATTTGGAAGCCGCTAACGAAGATATGTCGGATGCTAAAATCTCATTTGATGCAGATATTGATAGCGTTAATACAAGCAACGAACAACGTGATGGACACTTAAAAGGCACTGATTTTTTTGATGCTGCTAATTATCCTAAATTAAGTTTTGTTTCTACTTCGCTTACAAAAAAAGATGATTCTAATTATGTTTTAGAAGGTAACTTAAGTATAAGAGGAAATACCAAACCAGTTAAAATGGATGTTGAATATTTTGGTAAAATGACGGATTTTTACGGAAATGAAAAACATGGTTTTGAAATTAACGGAAAAATAAGTCGTAAAGAATTTGGTTTAGAGTGGAGCGCAGTTACTGAATTAGGTGGAGTTGTAGTTTCGGATGAAGTGAAATTACAAGTGAACGCTCAGTTCCAAAAAAACTAATTGCTATTTTAGCAAACAACAAATATATTATCTCATAAGTCAGTTCGAGCGCAGTTTAATAAAAATGTATTACAATATATTGTAAGTTCGAGCGCAGTCGAGAAGTGGGTTGAAATCGAAATAGTGTTAAATTTGTATTGTCTGCGCTCGACTTGACATTAATAATTTGCTGGAATATTTATTACAAATAAGAATGAAAGAATTAAAAAAAATCAAATTCATTTTCAATCGCCCCGAAAGACCTGGTATGGTTGGTGATGGATTTAGAGTTTATAATTATTTTCCAAGTGGAAATAATATTAGAAAAGAAGTAAGTCCATTTTTAATGTTGGATTTTGGTGCTTCATTTTATTTTCCTCCAAGTGATACACCGCGTGGTGTTGATGTACATCCGCATCGTGGATTTGAAACAGTAACCATTGCCTATAAAGGTGCAGTAGCACATCATGATAGTGCCGGGAATAGCGGAATTATTAACTCAGGCGACGTGCAATGGATGACAGCAGGTTCTGGTATTTTACATAAAGAATATCACGAGCAAAATTGGTCAAAAAAAGGTGGTGATTTTGAAATGATTCAGCTATGGGTTAATTTGCCTAAAGCCCATAAAATGACTCCACCAAAATATCAAGAGCTAACAGCAGCTAACATGCCTAAGGTTATTTTACCCGAAGCAAAGGGGCAAGTAAACATTATAGCGGGCGACTTTAATGGAACAAAAGGAGCTGCGACAACATTTACTCCAGTAAATTTATTCGATATGAAGTTAAAAGCAGGTGCTGAAATTGATTTTACAACACCGCTTGCGCATAATACAACACTTTTAGTAATTGATGGTGACATATCCGTGAATGGCGAAAAAGCGGGGCAACATGATTTTGTGTTATTTAGAGATAACGCTGAAGGAATTTCTATAAGAGCAAATGAAAACGCAGTAATTTTAGTTTTGAGCGGTGAACCAATTGATGAGCCAATTGCTCAATACGGTCCATTTGTTATGAACACACAACAAGAATTGATGGAAGCCATCGATGATTTTAATTCGGGGAAGTTTGGGAAATTATTATAGTTGATGGCTTCGAGTGCCTCTTCACCTGCATCGTAGAATTATAATTTTCCTACTTTGTTGATTGTGAATACCTCGCTTATTAAAAATTAGGACAAACATAAATTGTGTTTCTTTAGGCTGAGGCTCTCGATGCCTAAATGAAAATTGAGCTACGCTTATTAATAATGATTTGTTAATAACAATCTAGGTCTTTTAAAAATCTACTTTTCCTATTAGCTATTTTTACAAAATATACTCTGTACTATGGCATACACCGATTTAAAAGAAGAATTAGCAAAAATATTGAACGAAGATTTTAATAATCGTCAATCTTTGCAAGAGGTTCGTCGTAATGTATTTTTAAATTCCGAAAGTAATAAAAAGCAACAAGAGATTATTGCAGAGAAAGAATCTAAGCTATATGAACTTCGTACATCTGTTTCTAAAATAGAATCGGAAGTAAGTTCAAAAGCTTCTGAATTAGAGCAATTAAAGGCTCAATTAAAACAACAATCATCAGATTACGAAGAAAAGGAAAATGGGTTTCTTGACTTAATAAACGAGTTAAAGTCTCAAACCGAAGGATTGCAACAACAAAATTCTTCTTTAGAATCTTTGAAGAACGAATCAAACAACCTTTCTATACAGAACGCTGATTATGCATCAAAAATTCGTGAGTTAATTTTCCATATTGACGCGCAAAATACAACACAAGAAAACCTTGAGAAAGAAATTTCATCTTTAAAAAGAAAGTTAAACTCAAGCGATGCTGAAAAAAAACAATTGTCTTTATCTCTTTCTGGAACATCGGTAAAGGATGAAGAAATTACAGCGTTAAACGAAGAGTTGGAATCAACAAAACAAAAAGTTGTTTTGTTAGAAACGCAGATTAAAACTGCTGGCGAATTAATTGATGCTCAAAACAAATCCATCTATAATTTAGAAAATATTAATCTTGAATTAAAGAATGAATTGAGCAATGCTTTTAAAGATTATAGCATGGAGAACGAACTATTAATTCGTGATAATGCTGAGTTAATTTCTGATATCGATTTATTAAGATTGGAAAATGAGGAATTGCTTTCAAATAAATTAGAAGCAAAGTCTGAAGAGTTAATTAAGTTACTAAGTCAGTTAAATATTAAAGAAACTTTAATCTTAAGTTTGATTGAAGAGAAATCTTCGCTATTACGTTTGGTTGATGATTTAAAAAGTAATTCATCAAATTCAAATGAATTAAGCGCTTCCATTTCATCATTGAATTCAGAAATTACAGCATTAACAAATCAGCTTTCTGAACTAGAAAATTCATCTAAACTTAACATTGAAGCCTTAGAATTTGAAAAGAGCAATTTAAGCCTAACAATTGTTGATTTACAAACTCAACTGAAGGATTTAGAAAGTACGCAAGTGAGCTCTGAATCATCTAAAGATGAGGCATTTATAGATAAATTATTTAAGCAAATCGACTTGCTAAATGATGAAAAGCTGACCTTAGAAACAGATAATGAAGAGGCAAAAAGTGCTCTAAACGAATTACAAGCTAAATACGAAGGCTTGTCTCAAGTGATTGAAAATCAAAAACTTGACATGTCGGACTTGGAAGAACGGAATAAACAGATTAAATTAGCAACCACATTGGCAGTTTCGGGTAAGGATAAAACCGGCTTGAAATTGAAAATTAATGAGTTAGTGCGGGAAATAGATAAATGTATTGCATTACTCAGTGTTTAAATTTTATTAAGATCAATTTACAATAAATTAATGAGCGAAGTTTCTCTTAAGATAGAAATAGCAAATAAAGAATATCCGCTGAAGGTGACTAAAGAGGACGCGGATATTATTGAAAAAGCAGCTTCGTTAATTAAAGGAAAGATAGCTGAGTTCGACAAAGCTTATACTGTTCCAGATAAAAAAGATGTGTTGGCGATGGTTTTTTTGCAAACAGTAAGTGAGTACATGAAGCAAGACCAAAAGAAAACAGAAGAAATATCTAGATTACAGGGACTATTAGACGAACTAAATGATATGATTAAGCAGCATCAACAAAAAGTAGGTCAGTAAAATTTTTATACAACGTATTCTCCCGCATAGATATTATAGCGTTTTGGCGTAATAATGTTTATGCGTTTTTTTATAAATAAATAACACAAATAGTAACATGAATTTAATATTAGCAATTATCATCATCGGCGTAGCTTTAATAGGCGGCGTTGTTGCTGGGTTTGTTCTTGCCAATTCTCGACTGAATAAATCAGCTGTGATGCAGAAGGATAACCTCGTAAAAGAAGCAGAAGTTAAAAACGAAGCAATTAAACAAGAAAAAATTCTACAAGCAAAGGAAAAGTTTCTTCAACTAAAATCTGAACACGATAAAAGTATTGCTCAAAAGAATAATGAAATTGTAAAAAATGAGCAACGCATTAAGCAAAAAGATCAGGAGTTAGCTAAGAAATTGGAAGACACACAACGCAAATTGCAAGAGGTTGATGGCGTAAAACAACAATTGGCCCAACAACTAGAAATTGCAGCTAAGAAACAAGAAGATTTAGAAAAAGTTCATAAGCGCCATATAGAGCAATTAGAAGTTATTTCTGGTTTAAAAGCAGATGATGCAAAAGCACAATTAGTTGAAACAGTTAAAGCAGAAGCGAAAACAGAAGCAATGTCTTTTATTAAAGACATTATGGATGAAGCTAAGCTTACTGCAAATAAAGAGGCTAAGAAAATCGTTATTCAATCTATACAACGTGTGGCAACTGAGCAAGCAATTGAAAACTCGGTTACTGTATTTAATATCGAAAACGACGAAGTTAAAGGTCGTATCATTGGGCGTGAAGGACGTAATATTCGTGCCTTTGAAGCTGCAACAGGAGTAGAGGTTATTGTAGATGATACTCCGGAAGCAATTATTTTCTCTTGTTTTGATCCAATTAGAAGAGAGATTGCGCGTTTGGCTTTACACATGTTGGTTACCGATGGTCGTATTCACCCTGCTCGTATTGAAGAGGTTGTTGAGAAAGTGAAAAAACAATTGGAAGAAGAGATTATTGAAACTGGAAAACGTACATGTATCGACTTAGGAATTCATGGACTACATCCTGAATTAATTCGTATGGTTGGTCGTATGAAATACCGTTCATCTTACGGACAAAATTTATTACAACATAGCCGCGAGGTTGCTAACCTTTGTGCTATAATGGCTGCAGAGTTAGGCTTAAATGTAAAAGTTGCTAAGCGTGCTGGTTTATTACATGATATTGGAAAAGTACCTGATGATGAACCAGAATTACCTCATGCTATTTTAGGTATGAAGTTGGCTGAGAAATATAAAGAGAAGCCAGAAGTTTGTAATGCAATTGGAGCCCATCATGATGAGATTGAAATGACATCTATGATTTCTCCAATCATTCAAGTTTGTGATGCTATCTCAGGTGCGCGCCCAGGTGCGCGCCGTGAGGTTGCTGAGCAGTACATGAAGCGTTTAAAGGATTTAGAAAGCTTAGCTTTATCTTACTCGGGTGTTGAAAAAACATACGCTATACAAGCAGGCAGAGAGTTACGTGTAATTGTATCAAGTGATAAAGTAAACGATCAATCAGCTGAGCAATTAGCATTCGATATCTCTCAAAAAATACAAACTGAAATGACTTACCCTGGTCAAATTAAAGTAACTGTAATCAGAGTAACAAGATCTACAGGCTACGCTAAATAAGATTAGTAAATAGTTTAAAGGAAACACGCTTCAGGAATGGAGCGTGTTTTTTTTAATGAGAAAATAATGAGTAAATTTGGAATACATATATTCTAGTAAAGAATGGGAAAC
>CANJJP010000109.1 GCA_947474485.1 Bacteroidota bacterium
ATAATTTAGTTAGTATAGATGATTTAAAAGTTATCTTGAGAATATTTGCTAGAAATTGGTTTATACCAGTAATTTTTGCTGGACTAGCATATTTAGTTGGATACTTTTATACTTATAAGCTTACTAATGTTTACAAGGTATCCACTCAAATAATGTTAAACTCAAATGATCAATATTACCAAAAGAGCTTGATTAATGAGGCATTTGCAGGAGGAAAGAGTGAATACGGAAGATATGTTGATAACGCGAATGAGACGAAAATCATTCAATCCTATGACCTCCTTAGCGATGTTGTTGAAAAAATAAAGAGTCAAATTCAGGTTTCGTATTTCATTGTTGGTAAAGTTAGAACCACAGAGTATTTTACAGGGATGCCTTTTGAAGTAAATATTAATTCTATTAAGTCTAGTTTTTATGAGCAAAGGATAAAGTTTAATATCATTGATAAAAATAAATATTCTATTGTATTACCTGGTTTCGGCCCTGGAGATGAGATTATAGGGAGATTTGACAAAGAGTTGATTACCGAGGATATGAATATTTTAATAAAAAAAAGTAATAATTTTTCAGACAGAAATATTGATCAATTTCAGGGCGGACAATTCGAATTTCAAATTCACTCTATCGATGGCTTAATTTCGCAATATCAGAAGGGACTTGAGATTAATAACCCAGAGTATACCAATATACTAGAAATTAGTTGCCAAGATGTAATACCTGCGCGTGCTAAACTTTTTTTGGATACACTTTCGAAAGTATACATTGATGAAAAATTAAATTCTAAATTCGAATTAAATGAAAGGACTTTAGAGTTTATTGATAAGCAAATGGAGGAAGTATCAACCATATTAAATGATGTGGAAGATACAATGGAGAATTATAAATCTCAGCGTGCAATTTTGGATATTTCTAAAGAAATTGAACAAGAGTTTAATAAATTATCTGAGTATGAATCGCAACAAGCGCAACTTAAACTTCAAATAGCCGCTCTTAATGACTTAGAAGATTATATTGTTGAAGATAAAGACCCTCAATTTTTACCTCCTTCTGTATTTATTGCAAAAGGAGACCCTTATCTTGTTAGATCAACTGGTGAATTATATCAAAAACAAATTGATTTAAATGAGAAACTTTCGGTCAGTACCGAAAAAAACATGTCAACTATTGCTTTAAGAGAAACAATAAAGAGTATAAAAAAGGATTTATTAGTTTACATTAATAATTCACGAAACGCATACAAAGAGATTATTAATAACTACGGAACTCAAATTAATGAAAAAATAGGCGTTTTAAAAACCATGCCTGGCAAGCAAAGAGAATTACTTGGAATTCAAAGAAGAGTTGATGTTAATCAAAGTATGTATGTATTTTTATTGCAAAGAAGAGCTACAACATATATTGCTCGTGCAAGTATTATTCCAGATAGTAAAATAATTGAAAGTCCAAGATCCGTTGGGGTTGTTTATCCAAATAAGACAAAAATTAATAACACATACTCTTTTTTTGGTTTAGCGCTTGGTGTTATGATTGTTCTTTTAAGAGTTATATTTTTCACTACACTGCAAACAATCGAAGAACTTAAGGAAGCAACTAGTTTACCTATTTTGGGAGAACTTCCTTTTGTAAGAAACATGCTTTCAACAGGTATGGTAGTTGATGTTGATCCAAAATCAAGGGCTGCAGAAGCATTTCGAACCTTACGAACCAACTTACAGTACTTAAATGTAGATAAGGGTTCAAAGGTTGTTTTAATTACTTCTAATAGTCCTGGTGAAGGAAAAACATTTGCTTCCATTAACATAGCAGCTATTTTAGCTAAGGCAGGAAAAAAAGTTCTTTTACTGGAATTGGATTTACATAAGCCACGTGTTCAAAAAGCATTAGAAATGGATCCGGATGTTGGTATTAGTACTGTTATAATTGGTCAAACATCAATAATTGAAGGCATAAAGCATACTACAATAGAAAATCTTGATGTTATTCTATCTGGTCCAATGCCTCCTAATCCTTCAGAAATGATACTTTCAGATAAATTGAAAGAAATAATAGATTTTGGAAAAGAAAACTATGATTATGTAGTTATTGATACACCTCCCGCGGGTTTAATATCAGATTCAATTTATTTGATGCAGTATGCTGATATTTCATTGTTTGTTCTAAATACTAAGTTTGCTACAAAAAGAATTGTAAGAGGTATTAATGAGTTAATTGAAAATAATAACATTCAGCATTTCTCATTTATACTAAACGGCGTAAGAAGAAAGCGCGCTGGTTATTACTATAATAAATACGGCTATGGTTATGGTGGTGGATACGGCTATGGTTATGGCGGTGGTTATGGTTATGGTTATGGTGGAAGTTACGGTTACGGGTCTAAAAAATCCTAATAATAAATATCGAAATGCAAAATTCTCTTGATATAAATGAACTATTGATTCATTCGGATAAAACAATAAAAGACGCACTTGCTGTAATTGAAAAAAATGCGCAAGGTGTTTGTTTTGTTACAAAAAAAAATCATTTGATAGGTGTTATTACTGATGGAGACATCAGGAGAAGTTTAATTAATGGAAAAGGATTAGATACACTTGTTGTTGATGTAATGCAAAAACAATTTACTTCTTTGCCTGTTAATACTCCGCAAGCTGAAGTTCAAAAAAAATTATCTTCAAGTATTCGTCATATTCCATTGGTTGATGAAAATAATATTCCTGTTGATTACGCTTGTTTTTCTAAAACACATCGCACTCCAATAATGCAGCCATTATTAAATGGAAATGAGTTAGCTTATGTTTCTGATTGTATTAATACTGGATGGATTTCTTCTCAAGGTGCATACGTAAAACGTTTCGAAAAAGAATTTGCCGAATATTGCGGTGCACAATATGCTGTTGCTGTAAGTAACGGAACAGTTGCACTTCACTTGGCACTCGTTGCATTAGGAATTAAGGAAGGAGATGAAGTATTAGTCCCTGATTTGACTTTTGCAGCATCTATAAACGCAATTATTTATACAGGGGCAATTCCAGTTATTGTTGACGTAGATAAAACTACTTGGACAATTTCACTAGAGGATATAGAAAAAAACATCACGCCAAAAACACGTGCAATTATGCCCGTTCATTTATATGGACATCCATGCCACATGGACGAAATAATGGCAATTGCCAAAAAGCACAACTTACTTATAATTGAAGATGCAGCCGAAGCAATTGGTGCAAAATATAAAGGGCAACATGTAGGCACTTTTGGCGATACTGCAACATTTAGCTTTTTTGGAAACAAAACAATTACAACAGGTGAGGGTGGAATGGTTTTCTTTAAAACGAAAGAAGCCTACGAAACTGCATTAGTGTTACGCGATCATGGCATGAGCAAAACAAAAAAGTATTGGCATGATATGGTTGGTTTCAATTATCGTATGACAAATCTTCAGGCAGCAATTGGTTGTGCGCAAATGGAACGCATAGACGAGTTTGTTACTGAAAAAAGAAAATTAGCTGCGTTTTATAATTCTATACTTGCCGAAACAGGTGTGTTTGAATTACCCCCACAAGCAGATTGGGCTATAAATGGATATTGGCTTTACACAGCAGTTTTAAAAGAAAATTGCGGCATTACAAGAGATGAATTAATGGATAAAATGTTGAAGAATGGTGTTGAAACGCGTGCGGTTTTCTTCCCTCTTCATGAAATGCCACCTTATAAAAATTACCCTACAAAAAGTAATTTTAAAAATGCAGATTATATTTCGCAACAAGGAATTAGTTTGCCTTCTTCAGTTAATATAACAGAGTCGGAATTAGTAAATATTAAACAAGCTTTTCATACTATTTTCGATTCAGTAAAAGTATCTTAATGAAAATATTATTTGTAATACCTGCACGTGGCGGTAGCAAAGGATTACCTGGTAAAAATATTCGCCCAATTGCAGGTAAGCCATTAATTGCTTGGTCGGTTGAGGCAGCTAAAAAAGCGGCGCTGCTTATTGGGCACTGTGATGTTATTGTTTCTACCGATTCTTCTGAAATTGCTGAAGTAGCAAAACATTATGGCGCTGATGCTCCATTTTTACGTCCCGAACATTTGGCAATAGATACCGCAGCATCTATTGATGTTATGCTTCATGCATTAGATTTTATGGAGCAACAAGGAAAATCCTACAAGTATGTTGCAATGATTGAACCTACTTCTCCACAAAGAAGTGCAGAAGATTTAGTTGCAGCATACGAAAAATTAGAAAATAATGAAGCAGCTGAAAGTATTGTAGGCGTTAGCCATACAGAAAGTTGTCATCCATTATTTCTTACTAAATTAGAACAAGATTTTTTAGTGCCTTATGAAAATAAGGAATACAAAGTGTATCGTAGGCAAGATATTGATGAGGTTTATTTTTTTGAAGGCAGCATGTACATTTCAAAAGTTGAAAGTCTTAAAAAAAGAAAAAGTTTTTATCACGAAAAAACATTGGGCTTTGATATGCCTAAATGGAAATCATTTGAAATAGATGATATCACCGATTTTATAGTAATTGAACAATTATTAAAAGCAAGAGAGGAAGGATTAATAAAATGAGTTACTCAGAAAGATTACATAAAGTTATTCCAGGTGGCGCGCATACATACAGCCGTGGCGACGACCAATATCCAAGCAATGCACCTCAAATTTTAGAGCGCGGAAAAGGTGCTTACGTATGGGATGCTGATGGAAATAAATTTCTTGATTATGGTTTAGGTCTTCGTTCGATTACTGTTGGGTATGATAACGATGAAATTTCTGATGCAGCTATTGCTGAAATAAAAAAAGGCATCAATTTAACACGCGCTTCTTTAACAGAATTAAAAGCCGCCGAGTTAATGATTAGTTTATTTCCTTGGGCAGATATGGTGAAGTTTGGAAAAAATGGCTCTACTGTTACTACTGCTGCAATAAAATTGGCTCGTGCATATACAGGAAGAAAGCATGTTGCATTATGTGCAGAACATCCTTTCTTTACCTATGATGATTGGTTCATTGGTACAACTCAAATGGATAAAGGTATTCCGAGCGAAAGCAAAAGTTTTAGTCACAAGTTCAATTACAACAATATAGAATCATTAGAAAAAATATTTGCTGAGCATCCAAATGAAATTTCTTGTGTAATACTTGAACCTACAACCTTTCAAAGTCCTTGTACAAATGATAAAGATGGATTTTTAAATAAACCACATTGTACTAATTGCAATTGTGGGCAAAAGAATTTTTTACATCAAGTAAAAGATTTGTGCAAGAAAAACGGGGCAGTATTTATTTTAGATGAAATGATTACAGGTTTTCGTTTTGATTTGCAAGGGGCAATGAAATTATTTGATGTAGAACCTGATTTAGCAACCTTTGGAAAAGGAATGGCAAATGGTTTTCCATTATCTGCCTTAATTGGTAAAAAAGAAATCATGAACCTTGGTGGTATTTTAGAAGAAGGTGCCGAGCGTTTATTTTTAATTAGTACAACGCATGGTTCTGAAATGAGTTCGCTAGGTGCATTTATCAAGACTGTTGAGGTATATCAAAAAGAAAATGTTACTCAACACATTTGGGATTATGGTAAAAAATTGATTGATGGAATGAACGAAATTGCCGCCCGTCTTGGCATTATCGATTATTTTGAAGTTGGAGGTTATGCCTGTTCACCTGTATATTTCACACGTGATAAAGACAAAAACATTTCTCTGGATTTCCGAACACTGTTTTCTCAAGAGATGATTAAAAATGGCGTTCTAATTCCATGGATAGCGCTTTCATGTGCCCATAAAGAAGAGGAGTTGGTGCACACCTTGCATGCAACGCTAAAAGCATTGGAAGTTTATAAAAAAGCATTGAAAGGGAATATTGAGGATTATTTGGTTGGGAAAAGTATTAAGCCCGTTTTCAGAAAATACAACTAATTACTTCATTCCAAACACTAAACTATTATCTTTGATACAAAATCTCTCAATCATGAGGAAAAGTGTACTTATAATTCTTCTTTTTATTTTTGCTACTTCAGTTTATTCACAAGATAAAATGAAGGTTGGAAAATGGCGCAAAACTGAGCGTGACTCAATGGAAAGTGCCCAACATTTATTCGATGAAGATAATTATTTAATGGCTTTACCTATATTCGAAACTCTTCTAAAC
>CANJJP010000110.1 GCA_947474485.1 Bacteroidota bacterium
AAAGTAAATGAACTCTTAAAAAGTGAACAAGGAATTTATCATCGCAAAAAAAGAGCTTATGATGTTGAGCCAGTGTTTGCAAACACCAAACACAACAAAAACTTCAAACGATTTAACTTACGAGGTATCAAAAAAGTTGAAATTGAAACAGGTTTAATCGCATTAGCGCATAACTTCAAGAAAATGGTAGCCTAATCCGACAGGATTTTTTAACCTATTTTTAAAAGCGAAATTTATTGCTCTTATCAACAAATTTTACGCAAAAAAGAGACTGCAACTTTTTGAGACAGACTCTTTTTTTTTGATTACATCTAGTTGAAAGTATAATTTGTAACTTAGCGGCACTATGAAGCTACATGAAATTATTTCAGCATTAGAAACATTTGCCCCGCCTGCCTATCAAGAAAGTTATGATAACTCTGGCTTATTAATAGGAAACAAAAACAATGATGTAGCCGGTGCATTACTTACATTGGATGTTACCGAAGAAATTATTGAAGAGGCAATTTCAAAAAAATGCAATTTAATTATTGCTCATCATCCCATTATTTTTTCGGGAATAAAACGTTTGAATGGTAATAATTATGTTGAACGTGTTATAATTAAAGCCATACAAAACAACATTGCTATTTATGCTTGCCATACCAATATTGATAATATTACCAATGGAGTAAACAAAAAAATTGCAGATAAACTAGGTTTAATAAACACCAAAATTCTTCAACCTAAAACCCAATTACTAAAAAAACTCGTAACCTTTGTTCCAACCGAAAATGCAGAGGTTGTTAGGGAAGCTTTGTTTAATAGCGGCGCCGGTAATATTGGAAATTACAGCGATTGTAGTTTTAATGTAAGCGGAACAGGAACTTTTAAAGGAAACGAACATTCAAATCCTGTTATTGGAACAAAAAATCAAGCAGAAAAAGTAAATGAAGAACGCATTGAAGTTATTTTTGAAGCTTACCAACAAAACCAAATTATTGATGCGTTAAAAACGGCACATCCTTATGAGGAGATTGCTTATTATATTTCGAGTTTGGATAATACATATCAAGAAGTTGGTTCGGGATTAATTGGTGAGTTAAAAGAACCAATGGAAATTGATTCCTTTTTTAACTTAATTAAGTCCAATTTTAAGGTGCCAATCATAAAACATACAGCCAAAGTAAAAAAACAAATAAAAACCGTTGCTTTATGTGGCGGCGCGGGTAATTTTTTGCTAAAAGATGCTATTAGGCAAAATGCCGACCTTTTTTTAAGCGCAGATTTCACTTATCATAAGTTCTTTGACTCTGAAAATAAGATAGTTATATGCGACATTGGGCATTACGAAACAGAGCAATTTACCCCCGAAATATTTTATGAGGTTATTAGCAAAAAATTTCCTACATTTGCCCTCCATTTATCAAACGTTAATACTAATCCGATAAATTATTTTTAAAACATGGCAAAGGCGACAATTAAAGAAAAAGTTGACACATCGGTAGAAGAAAAATTAAAAGCATTATTCGAATTACAATTAATCGACAGCAAAATCGATAAATTACGTATCATTCGTGGTGAATTACCTCTAGAAGTGCAAGATCTTGAAGATGTAGTTGCCGGTTTAGAAACTCGTTTCGAGAACTACTCTGCTGAATCTAAAGACTTAGAACAACAAGTTATTGAGAAGCAAAATGCTATCAAAGATCACAAAGCAAACATTAAAAAATACGAAGCTCAATTAGGGAAAGTAAAAAATAATCGTGAATACGATGCAATTACTAAGGAAATCGAATTTCAAAATTTAGAAATCCAATTGTGCGAAAAACGTACTAAAGAATACAAAGCTATTATTTTTTCAAAAGAAGATTTTTTATCAAAAGCAGAAGAAGATTTAAAAGATAAAAAGAAAGATCTTAAAGTAAAGAAATCTGAATTAGATGAAATCATTGAAGAAACTCAAAAAGAAGAGGAAGATTTAATGATTCAATCAGAAAAACGTGGTAAAGAAATTGAAGCTCGTTTAATTAATGCTTACCGTCGTATCAG
Source organism: Bacteroidota bacterium (assembly GCA_947474485.1). Taxonomy (GTDB): domain Bacteria; phylum Bacteroidota; class Bacteroidia; order B-17B0; family Aurantibacillaceae; genus JADJDM01. Next base: position 2,032 of record CANJJP010000110.1, read on the forward strand.
AAGCAATTCAAGAAACGGATTAGCAGTTGTGCCTATTGAGCGTGATGCGTGTGGTGGATGTTTTAACAAAATCCCACCTCAACGTCAATTAGATATTAAAACTCACAAAAAAATTATCGTATGTGAACATTGCGGACGTGTATTGGTTGATCCAAACATTATCCCAACTGATGTAGCATAATATTGTTTCTTGTATATTTAAAAAAGTCCTCGATAAATCGAGGACTTTTTTTTTAATATAAATTTTAATATATAAAACAAAGGTTTGTTTTTTCTGATTAATTGTTTCTTTTCCAATTAACACACCTTAAAAGCACGAAAAAGTACAATATCTAATATATTTAAGGTGATGCTTTTTTGAAAAAATTAATTTGTTGCTTTATCAAAGCAAGCTCTACAAAGCGGCTCGTAGCTATCTGTTTCACCTAATACCACCAAAGCTGTATCATTTGTTTTACGATGAGAAAACTGAGCTAAATTACCACACTGCATACATATTGCATGTACTTTGGTAACGTATTCGGCTGTTGCAAGCAATGCAGGAATTGGCCCGAAAGGTTTGCCTGTGTAATCCATATCTAAACCTGCAACAATGACACGAACTCCGTTATTAGCTAATTGATTGCACACATTTACCAACTCATTATCAAAAAATTGAGCTTCATCAATACCAACTACTTCAACATCATTTGCCAATAAAATAATATTAGCACTTGAAGGAACAGGTGTACTATGAATAGATGTATCATTATGACTGACTACATCTTCCTCGTGGTAACGAGTATCAATAGCTGGTTTAAAAATCTCTACTTTTTGTTTTGCAAATTGCGCGCGGCGCATTCTTCGAATTAACTCCTCTGTTTTACCCGAAAACATACTTCCACAGATAACCTCTATCCAACCTCTTCTTTGTGTATCTGTTTTAATGTTCTCTAAAAACATATTGTTAATTGTTTATAAAAGCGGAATTATTTCCTTATTTGATTCGTAAAAATAAACGTAATTTTAAACATAATAAAATATTAGTTCAATTATTAGCGATTATGAATGAAAAAATAGTGAATGCCCGCTTAAAAGAGAATGTTGAAAAAGTAAAACAACTTCTTACTGATTTCTCGCAAAAGTCGGATAATTCGGCAATTGATAACGAGCATTTACTTGTTGCTATTGAGAAATTGTATCGTGCATTATCAGTAAATAAATTTTTATTAGAGAATAAAGAGGTGTCGAGCGACTTAAACGTGCATTTAAAAATAATGGATGCTGTAGCAAAGCAAGAAGAAGCAAAAATTGAGACTGACCCAACACCAAAAAATGATACAATAATTGAAGAGCCTGTTGTTATTAAAATTGAACCGATAGTTGAAATAAAACCTGAACCCGTTTCAGTAAAAATAGAACCTATAGTTGAACAAAAGAAAGAAAATATTATTGAGAAAGAACTAACCATAGAAGAGATAACTGCACAAGCAATTACAAATGCTAAACTTGCAAAACGCCTTGAGATTGGAATTAATGATAAGTTTAGAATGATTAACGAATTATTTTCACAAAACAATGTTGAATACACAACTGCCATTGAACAATTAAACGCTTGCATGAGTTTAGAAGAATCAGAAGATTATTTAAACAACCTAAAATCCTTATATAGATGGAAAAGCGATGCTCCTATTGTGAAAACAATTTATGCGCTTAATCAAAAACGATTTTCATAATGAAATTTATTTTTTCATCTCTACTCCTATTTACTTTTCTTTTTAGCAATGCACAAAAAGATACTGCGGCCGCACGTATCGTAATTAATAAACTTACCTCAAAAGAATTTGCAGGTCGAGGTTATGTAAACAAAGGCATTGAAACTGCTGCAACCTATTTAAACAATGTTTACAAAGATCACTCGCTTAAACCTTTCAAAAAGAAACATTCCTTCTCTCAATTCTTCACTAGTCCAATAAATACTTTTCCAGCTAAGATGATTGTGATTGCAGATGGAAAGGAATTAATACCGGGAGTGCATTATATTGTTAGCCCCGAAAGTAAAGGAATAATGGGTGGATTTATGTTGTTTGAAAAAGACAGTTTAAACTATTTAGCAACAGATTTAAAAAGTGAAGTTCCACTTACCATTAAGAAAGTGAAAAAATTAACTTGGAGTGTTGCCCTTAATGTAGCTGATTATACTGAGATTGAAGTACTGAAAGATTCTTTCCCTAAAGGGATAAAAAACATTGATGTAATAATAGAAAACAAATTAGAGCCTGCTTATAAAATGCAAAACATTTGCGGATACATTAAAGGCAAAACAAAACCCGATTCATTTATTGTATTTACAGCGCATTACGACCATTTAGGAATGATGGGTAATAAAACCTATTTCCCAGGGGCAAATGATAACGCAAGTGGCGTTTCTATGCTATTGAGTTTGATGGATTATTATACCGTAAACAAACCAAACTACTCAGTTGCATTTATTTGTTTTGCAGGAGAAGAAGCAGGTCTTCTGGGCTCTAAATTTTACACGGAGAATCCATTATTTCCTTTAAATAAAATTAAGTTCTTAATTAATATGGATTTATTAGGAACTGGTGATGAGGGAATAACCATTGTAAATGCAACCGAGTTTAAACCTGAATTCGAACTCCTAAAATCTATCAACGAAAAAAACAATTACCTAAAATTAATTAAGCCTCGTGGTAAAGCTGCAAATAGCGACCACTATTGGTTTACAGAAAAAGGTGTTCCTGCATTCTTCATTTACACCATGGGTGGAATTACTGCTTATCACGATGTATTTGATGTAAGTAAAACTTTACCCTTAACAGAGTTTAGCGATGTAAAGAAATTGTTGATTGAGTTTGTGAAAATCAAGACAGAAAGTAAGTAAGTAAATAAATAAATTCTTCAGTATTCAATCTTCACTCTTCAATAATTACTTCACATAATCCTTAAATACCTTATTCAATTTCTTCAATAAGAAAAACATGATAATTGTTGCGAGAAGTAATAAACCAATATTTACCATAAAGTATAAAGCCTTGTTATCGTAATTATCCCAAAAGGTTGCGAGTATACCACTTAGTTTATTTCCCATTGAGGTTGATAAGAACCAACCTCCCATCATTAAGGCTGTTAATCTTCCAGGTGATAATTTAGATACTAATGATAAGCCCATTGGACTCAAAAATAACTCGCCAATGGTTACAACACCATAGGTTCCAATTAACCAAAACGCACTTGCTTTTTCTTGTCCGTTGCCACACATATAAACAGCAGCTATCATCACTAAAGGAGACAATGAACTAATAAACAAGCCCCAAGCTATTTTAGATGGTGTACTTGGCTCTCTACCTTTTCTACGCAATAAAGCAAAGAAACCAACAACAATAGGAGTTAACAAAATTACCCAACCTGGATTAATGGATTGAGAAATTTCTGTTGGTACTAAATAAACCGACTCGTTTTTCTTTGGGAATTTTTCGGAAGAAACGTTTTTAAAATACATTGGATAATCAACTCCTTTTAATGTATCCTTAACTATTTTTCCATTAGCCGAATCCTTTTTAGTTGTAATAATTAATCTGAATTGTTGATCAGTAATAGGACGCAGCTTCTCGGTTGCTTTCATCGTATCTACAATACTAAGCTTAGTTGCTAGAGGAAGAACTGCTGCAGGCATTTCTCTATCAGTATATAGCTTCATCCATTTATTAAGTGCTGTTCCGTTTTGTTTAAACACAGCCCAAAACATAATAACCACAATAAATATGGCATACATAGCGCCTAATGGTTTCTTTTCTATTGCATCTGCCTTTTTGTATAAAGAGTAGTAAAAAATAATTACAGGCAAACAAGCAAATATAAATGCATCCGTTGCATCATCACCCAACATATTTCCAGGAATAAACCAACCAATAACAGCAGCAATTAAACTAGGAACCATGGTATAACCAACAATTTTACCTAAGGATTGATCACCTTCTTTTAAAGGCTTTCTAACGTCAGCGTGTTTATAATGCTTATTTCCAAGAAGAAAAATAATTACACCGACAAACATTCCAACACCGGCAGAAACAAATGCCCCACCCCAACCAAACTGGTTGCGCATAGC
>CANJJP010000111.1 GCA_947474485.1 Bacteroidota bacterium
AAAGTGGATATGGTTGAAGATGCTGAGTTATTAGAATTAGTTGAAATGGAAATCCGTGAATTATTATCATTCTACAAGTTTGATGGTGACAACACTCCAATCATCCAAGGTTCTGCTTTAGGTGGATTAAATAAAGATCCAAAATGGACTCCAAAAATTATGGAATTAATGGAAGCTGTTGATACTTTCATTCCAATTCCTCCACGTGAAAAAGAAAAACCATTCTTAATGCCAGTGGAAGACGTGTTCACAATCACAGGTCGTGGTACTGTTGCAACAGGTCGTATCGAAACAGGTGTTATCAACTCTGGTGATACTGTTGAGATCATGGGTATGCAAGAAGAGAAATTAACATCTACAGTTACAGGTGTTGAGATGTTCCGTAAAATCTTAGATTACGGTGAGGCTGGAGATAACGTAGGTTTATTATTACGTGGTATCGATAAGAAAGATATCCGTCGTGGTATGGTTATCGTTAAACCAAACTCTATTAAAGCTCACACTGATTTCAAAGCTGAGGTGTATATCTTGAAAAAAGAAGAAGGTGGACGTCACACTCCATTCCATAACAAATACCGTCCTCAATTCTACTTACGTACAACTGACGTAACTGGAGAAATTGAATTAGAAGCAGGACGCGAAATGGTTATGCCTGGTGATAACGTAACAATTACGGTTAAGTTAATTATGCCAGTTGCTATGGACAAAGGTTTACGTTTCGCTATCCGTGAGGGTGGTCGTACAGTAGGTGCTGGTCAGGTAACTGAAATCATCAAGTAATTATAATTTATAACAGCAAACGGCTTTCTACGGAAGGCCTTTTGCTGTTTAATAATACGGGTGTAGTTCAAGGGTAGAATGTCGGTCTCCAAAACCGCTGATGGGAGTTCGAATCTCTCCACCCGTGCTGAATTGAATGAGAAAGGAAGAATTAAAAATGAAGGAAAGCATTTTTAATTAATAATTTTAAATTCTTAATTAAAATAATTATGAGTAAGATAAAAACATATTTTGAAGAAACTACCAATGAGTTGGTACACAAAACTTCATGGCCAACTTGGGCTGAATTACAAAGTAGTGCCATTGTTGTTATGGTAGCTTCCATGATTATTGCATTATTTGTTTGGCTTATGGATACCGGCTTTAATTATGTGATGGAATTAGCTTATCAGTTTTTCAACGGTTTATAAAAATTTAGGCAATGGCTGAAAATACAAAAAGTGATACACTGGTGAGAAAATGGTACGTGGTTAGAGCTATCAGTGGTCAGGAAAAAAAAGTGAAACAATACATTGAACTAGAAATTAGTCGTCTTAATTTACAAGATTACGTTTCTCAAGTATTGATTCCTACAGAAAAAATTGTTCAAATCCGTAACGGAAAAAAGATTGCTAAAGAGCGTTCTTTTTATCCTGGTTATGTTCTTATCGAAGCTGCATTAGTTGGGGAGATTCCTCACACTATTAAAAATATTACAGGCGTTATTGGTTTCTTAGGCGAAACAAAAGGTGGAGAACCAGTTCCAATGCGTATTTCTGAAGTTAACCGTATACTTGGAAAAGTAGATGAGTTAACAGAAGCAGAAGGCACATTAAGCTACACGTATGTTGTAGGAGAAAGTGTTAAAGTTATTAATGGTCCTTTCAATGGTTTCAATGGAATTATTGAAGAGATTAACGAAGAGAAGAAGAAAATTAAAGTTACAGTTAAGATTTTTGGTCGTAAAACTCCTGTGGAACTAGGTTTCGGAGAAGTGGAGCGCGAATAACAACATTGCATGTTAGTAGTTCTAACATTTAATCGAGAGCGCTTTGCTGCTTCCAGACTTGATTAGATGAATTCTCAGAACAAAGGCAAGTAATAAACAAATAAAAACAAGAAAAATGGCAAAAGAATTATCAGCTATTGTAAAGCTACAAATCAAAGGAGGGGCAGCCAACCCATCACCTCCGATTGGACCTGCATTAGGTGCAAAAGGGGTAAACATCATGGAGTTTTGCAAGCAATTCAATGCTCGTACGCAAGAACAACCTGGAAAAGTATTACCTGTAATCATTAATGTTTACAGTGATAAATCGTTCGATTTCGTTATCAAACGTCCACCAGTTGCAGTACAAATATTGGAGCACGCAAAACTTAAGGGTGGATCAGCTGAAAGTAATCGTAAAAAAGTTGGATCAGTATCTTGGGATCAAGTACGCACAATTGCGGAAGATAAGATAGTAGATATGAACTGCTTTACAATTGAATCAGCGATGAGTATGGTTGCAGGAACTGCACGCAGTATGGGCGTAACAGTTACCGGCGAATCTCCTATTAAATAATTAATTATTATTGAACAATGAGCAAGGTATCAAAAAAGAGAAAAGTAGCTAATACAAAGTTCGACCAAAACAAGGTTTATTCCTTAGGTGAAGCTTCGAAGATTGTGAAAGATATCACAACCACTAAATTCGATTCTTCTGTTGATGTAGCTATCCGTTTGGGTGTTGACCCGCGTAAAGCAAATCAAATGGTTCGTGGAACTGTTACTTTACCACATGGTACCGGTAAAACGGTTCGCGTTTTAGCTTTAGTTACGCCTGATAAAGAGGCAGAAGCAAAAGCAGCAGGCGCGGATTTCGTAGGATTGGACGAGTATATCGAAAAAATTAAAGGCGGTTGGACAGATATCGACGTAATCATTACTTTACCTCAAGTTATGGGTAAATTAGGTGCTTTAGGTCGTGTATTAGGTCCTCGTGGTTTAATGCCAAATCCTAAAACCGGAACTGTAACCATGGATATTGGTAAAGCTGTTACCGAATCAAAAGGTGGTAAGATCGACTTTAAAGTTGACAAAGCTGGTATTATTCACGCATCTGTTGGTAAAGTTTCATTTGACGCAAGCAAGCTTGAAGAAAATGCACACGAATTAATCAACACTGTTGTGAAATTAAAACCATCCTCAGCTAAAGGAACTTACGTAAAAAGCGTGTTTATGTCAAGCACAATGAGTGCAGGCATCGCGGTTGAAACAAAGTCAATGGCTTAATCTTAAAAAACAGTAAAAAATGAAAAAAGAAGAAAAAACATTAGTGATCAACGAACTAGTAGCAAAGTTGAATGCAAACAACAAAATCTACTTAGCTGATTGCTCTTCTTTATCTGTAGAAAAAGTTAACCAATTCAGAAGAGCATGTTTTGCAAAAAACGTATCTGTTTCTGTAGTTAAAAATACTTTGCTTGAAAAAGCATTGGAACAAGCTGCCGACAGTCGTTTAGTAGAACTTATTCCTGCATTAAAAGGTGCAACTGCACTAATTTTTACAGAAGTAGGAAATGCTCCTGCTAAGTTAATTAAGGAGTTCAGAGGAAAAGGTGATCGCCCTATTTTAAAAGGCGCTTACGTTGAAGAAACAATTTACATTGGCGATAACAATTTAGAAGCTCTTGCTAATATCAAGAGTAAAAATGAGCTTATCGGTGAAGTTATTGGATTACTTCAATCTCCAGCTCAACGTGTTATTTCTGCTCTACAAAACAACGCAGAGAAGAAAGAAGCGGCTTAATTGGAATACAGTTTAAGAAAAAAAGAACAAAACAAATTAATTAGTAATTTTTAAAATCAAATAAAATGGCAGATGTAAAAGCAATCGCTGAGCAGTTAGTAAGTTTAACTGTTAAAGAAGTGCAAGAATTAGCAACAGTATTAAAGGATGAGTATGGTATCGAACCAGCAGCAGCAGCAGTAGTTGTAGCAGCAGGTGGTGGCGGAGACGCTGCAGCAGCTAAAACTTCATTCGACGTAATGTTATTAGAAGCTGGTGCTGGTAAATTAGGTGTAGTTAAAGTTGTAAAAGACCTTACTGGACTTGGTTTAAAAGAAGCTAAAGATTTAGTTGACGGTGCTCCAAAAGCAGTAAAAGAAGGCATCTCTAAAGAAGAAGCTGAAGCTATCAAAAAAGCTCTTGAAGAAGCTGGTGCTAAAGTTGAAGTTAAGTAATTTCACAAATAATTAACGGGTTTAGGTTTCTATTTTCATAGAGACCTATTCCCGTTTAATATTGAAAGAGATTTAAATTTTGTTTAAAAAAATGATAAAATTTAAATTACTTAAGAAGAGGTAAAACTCTTTAGTGCAGGTAGGGTTAGTTATTTTAGAATTCGTACAATTAAAACTTTTGTTTGTGCAAAAAAACGTGAAAAGCCAGAGATTAAATTTCTCTAAGAACAAATTCCCGATTGATTACCCAGATTTTTTGGATATTCAATTAAAGTCGTTCCAAGACTTTTTTCAACTGGAAACAACAGCTGAAAACCGCCAAAATGAAGGTTTGTTTAAGGTGTTTGCCGAAAACTTTCCTATTTCCGATGCGAGAAACAATTTCGTATTAGAATTTTTGGATTATTTCATTGATCCTCCTCGTTACGGGTTGGATGAGTGTATAGAAAGAGGCTTAACACACAGTGTTCCTCTTAAAGCAAAATTAAGACTATACTGTACAGATCCTGAGCATGAGGATTTCGAAACCATCGTGCAGGATGTATATTTGGGAACTATCCCATACATGACACCTAAAGGTTCATTCGTTATTAACGGAGCTGAACGTGTTATCGTGTCTCAATTGCACCGTTCACCAGGTGTTTTCTTCGGTCAAAGCCGTCACGCTAATGGTACTAAGTTGTACTCTGCTCGTGTTATCCCTTTCAAGGGTTCATGGATTGAGTTTGCAACAGATATCAATAACGTAATGTACGCTTACATCGATCGTAAGAAAAAATTACCTGTTACAACGTTATTACGTGCAATTGGATTTGAATCTGATAAATCAATTCTCGAAATATTTGGATTAGCTGATGAAGTGAAAGTTTCTAAAGCTGGTCTTAAACGTGAAGTAGGGCGTAAGCTTGCTGCTCGTGTATTAAAAACTTGGATCGAAGATTTCGTAGATGAGGATACCGGAGAGGTAGTTTCTATCGAACGTAACGAGATCCTAATTGAGCGTGAAACTATTTTAGAAGAATTCCATGTTGATTTGATTGCTGATGCTGGTGTTAAAGCTATCATCCTTCACAAGCAAGATGTAAATACTTCTGATTACGCTATTATTTACAATACTTTACAGAAAGATGCTACGAACTCTGAAAAAGAGGCAATCGAGCACATTTACCGTTTATTACGTAACGCTGAACCACCTGATGAGGAAACAGCTCGTAGCGTAATCGATAAATTATTCTTCTCTGATAAACGTTATGATTTAGGTGAAGTTGGTCGTTACCGTATTAACAAAAAGTTAGGTATCGATACACCATCTAATGTTCGTGTATTAACTAAAGAAGATATTATCTTAATCATTAAGTACCTTATCGAGTTAATTAACTCTAAGACTGATGTGGATGATATCGATCATTTAAGTAATCGTCGTGTACGTACAGTTGGTGAACAATTGTATGCACAATTCGGTGTAGGTTTGGCTCGTATGGCTCGTACAATTCGTGAACGTATGAACGTTCGTGATAACGAGGTATTTACTCCAACCGATTTGATTAATGCTAAAACATTATCTTCAGTTATCAATTCATTCTTCGGAACAAATCAGTTATCTCAATTCATGGATCAAACTAATCCATTAGCTGAAATAACTCATAAGCGTCGTCTTTCGGCACTAGGGCCAGGAGGTCTAAGTCGTGAGCGTGCAGGTTTCGAGGTGCGTGACGTTCATTATACTCATTACGGACGTTTGTGTACAATTGAAACTCCTGAGGGACCAAACATTGGTTTGATTTCTTCATTGTGCGTTTACGCAAAAGTTAACAAATTAGGTTTCATCGAAACTCCATATCGTACAGTTTCTAATTCTAAAGTTGATGTAAATAAGGAAATTATTTACTTAACTGCTGAAGAAGAAGACTTGAAAAACATTGCGCAAGCAAATGAGGACATGGATGATAAAGGGAAATTAACTGGTGGAAAAGTGAAGGCTCGTTACGAAGGTGACTTCCCAATCTTAGAACCAGAGAAAATCCATTTAATGGACGTTTCTCCTAATCAAATTGCCTCTATCGCGGCTTCATTGATTCCGTTCTTAGAGCATGATGATGCTAACCGTGCCTTGATGGGATCTAACATGCAACGTCAAGC
>CANJJP010000112.1 GCA_947474485.1 Bacteroidota bacterium
CATTGTTGTCAGGCAATTGAGGAGGGGGGACATTATAAATTATTTTACTATAACCTGCCACTTCGTTTTCATGAAAACATAAGTGAAAGATATTGTAGGAGTTTTTTAATTCTTCCGAGATTTTTTCCCCGCTTAGTTTTTCGTTTAAGTAATTTTCTAGTTCTTCTTTTGGAGCGCTTGTTTCATGGGCGTCAAAAAAACTTTGCTTACCAATTTTAGAAATGATTTCCGCATCTGTTATTTCTGCACTTCTTATCAAAACAACAATTACTTTAATGTAACGTTAAATTCTAAACGACGATTTTTTGCATGCTCTTCTTCCGGACACTCTATTTTGTTTCCGCACTTATTAAGTAGTTTAGTTTCTCCATATCCTTTTGCTTTTATACGAGATTTTACAATACCTTTCGATACTATATATTCTAATGCAGCTTGAGCTCTTTTTTCTGAAAGTTTTAAATTATAATCATCGCCACCTTTACTATCACTATGCGCACTAATGTCAATATTCATAGCTTTATTGTTTTTCATGGCTAAAATAGCTTTGTCTAATGTTTGTTTAGCTGCAGGTAATAGTATAGATTGATTAAACTCGAAATATATGTTTTCAATAATCACCATATTTGATTTAATTTTTTTAGTGTCATTGTTTGCAAGGTTTAGCCAAGGATCATCTATATAAAGTTCATCAATCATTGTTAGGTCTCTACCTAACAATTTATAATCAAAGTGCCCACCGTTTTTTACTGATATGTATTTTACAATTTTATTATTTTCATCGTAAATAATAATGCTTGAATAATTACCTAATTTGGTTGAGTCTGAAAATCGTAAAACTAAGTTATCCGAATAAGGTAAATATTTGAAACTAAAATCACCTGTTCTATTGGTTGTGGCGGTATCTATAATATTATTGTTTTTGTCAACCAACACTATTTTTAAATTGCTTAGTGGATTATTTTCATTGTCTCCAACCATTTTGCCTTTCAAATTCATTTTAATATTGATGTCCTCTAGAAGTAAATCATTATATGAATTTATATCGTTCGATAGGAATTTGTAAAGAAATTTACCTTTTTGCAAAGTGTCTTTTTTATTTATTTCCACGTCTTTATAGGAATATAAATGCAAGCGACTGTTGTCATTTAAGCCTGATTCAGCTTCATCTATTGCTAGAATAAAATTTTTGTTTGGTGGTAGTTTGCTAAATAAAAAATTGCCAAACATATTAGTAGTGGTTTTTTCTAACACATCCTTTTTATCCGACATCAAGTAAATTGTTTTGTTTGTTAACAATACATTTCCCCCGTTTTCCTCAACTGTAAGTTTACCAGATATAAATGGAATATATGTATCAGTTATTAATTGGTCTACCAAATAAGTACCATCATTTTTTAAAAACTCCATTTTTTTACCTTTAATAAATGCCATGGCAGCTATTAGCTCTTTGTTTAAATTATAGATTACTACTTGGCCTTTTAATGAATTATCAGCCGGAGTAACCACTATTTTTGTAGTTCCTTTGTTGCTTAAATTTGAAAAACTAAATATTCCAAATCGATTGGTAAGTGTTGTTGCAATTTCGTTATTATTGCTATCTAACAATTCAACTTTAGCTAAATTATAAGGTGTCTTAGTTTCGTTGTCGCTAAGCACTTTCCCGGCAATATTTACTCTTTTTTCTGCAACAACTGCAGGTTTAATAACTTCAGGCTGCTTAATAGTGGGAACCGCGTAAAGGAGCGTAATGAATTGTTTAAAGTATTCTTGGTTATCAATAAATTTTGATTCCCCATCAAAAAATATTTTCGCAAAAGCTTGGTTAAAAGCTTCGCGGTTGATGGTTTGGTTTCTAATGAGGTAAAAGGGAGTAGTTATCACATATTTAATCTTATAAACTGTTTTATCTTCTGGAACTTCGCCATTCACATTTGCATGCATTATATTGTAATTCTCTTTTTCGAAATAGATAACGTAATCTAAATTATAATCTAATTTTAAAGAAAAGAATCCGTTTTTACCTGAAGTCGTTTCAGCAAAAACTTTGTTTTCAACCATTGCTTTAATTTTAACTTCAGGCAAGGCTTCTTCTTCAAATTTTGTGAAGCCAGTAAAAGTTAGGTTTTGCGCAAAAGTGTTTGAACAAACGAATATAAAAAGCGAAGAAAACAGTACAAGTAGTTTCAAATCAATTTTTTTAAAAATCATAAAATGAAAGTACTAAAACTTTAATAAAGCAGCAAGTTTTTAAGGTAAAATTTAGACTTAGTTTTTGGTTTAGTCATTAAGCTTAAGTACTGCCATAAATGCACTTTGCGGAATCTCCACATTACCTACCGACTTCATTTTCTTTTTACCTTCTTTTTGCTTCTCTAATAATTTACGCTTACGAGAAATATCTCCACCATAACATTTTGCGGTTACATCTTTACGAATAGCGCGGATGGTTTCACGAGCAATAATTTTTGCTCCAATTGCTGCTTGAATAGGAATCTCAAATTGTTGACGAGGAATTAATTCTTTTAATTTCTCACACATTTTTTTACCAAACTCGTGTGCGTTGCTTTTGTGTATTAATGCCGACAAAGCATCTACAGGTTCGCTGTTTAATAAAACATCCAATTTAACTAAATCAGATTGTCTCATGCCTGTGCGGTGATAATCAAACGACGCATAACCTTTAGAGATGGATTTTAAACGATCATAAAAATCAAATACAATTTCACCTAAAGGCATTTCAAATATTAATTCAACGCGATCTGCTGTTAAGTAATTTTGATTCATGATTTGTCCACGCTTCTCAATACACAAAGTCATTACAGGCCCAATAAATTCTGATTTTGTAATAATACTTGCTTTGATGTATGGTTCTTCAATATAATCAATACGACCTGGATCTGGTAAATCACTTGGGTTGTTTACAGTAACAACTTCTCCGCTTGTTTTGTAAGCTAGATAAGACACGTTGGGAACAGTAGTAATAACTGTCATGTTAAATTCGCGTTCCAAACGTTCTTGAATAATTTCCATGTGTAGCATTCCTAAGAAACCACAACGGAATCCAAAGCCAAGAGCGGCAGAAGATTCAGGTTCCCATGTTAATGAAGCATCATTTAACTGAAGCTTTTCCATGCTGTAACGCAGCTCTTCAAAATCTTCTGTATCTACCGGATAAATGCCTGCAAAAACCATTGGTTTTACATCCTCGAACCCTTGAATCGCTTCTGTACAAGGGTTTGCAAGAGTAGTAATAGTATCACCAACTTTAACTTCTTTTGCTTCTTTAATTCCTGAAATAATATATCCTACATCACCTGTTTTTACAACATCTCGTGGTTCGGGTCTTAAACGAAGTACTCCAACTTCATCTGCATTGTAAACACCACCTGTGTTTACAAATTTAATTTTCTCACCTTTTTTAATTTCTCCGTTGTAGATTCTGAAATAAGCAATAATTCCTCTGAAAGGATTAAAAACCGAATCAAATATCAATGCTTGTAGAGGAGCTTTTTCTTCACCTTTAGGAGCAGGAATACGTTCTACAATAGCGGCTAACATTTCATGCACACCTAGTCCTGTTTTACCAGATGCAGCCATAATTTCATCTCTATCACAACCAAGTAAATCAACAATTTGGTCTTTTACTAATTCAGGATCAGCACTCGGTAAATCAATTTTATTTAAAATAGGAATGATAGTTAAATCATGCTCAAGCGCTAAGTATAAATTAGAAATAGTTTGCGCTTGAATTCCTTGTGCAGCATCAACAATAAGCAAGGCGCCTTCACAAGCTGCAATAGAACGGGAAACTTCGTAACTAAAATCAACGTGCCCCGGTGTATCAATAAGGTTTAAAACGTATTTACCTTTTGGCGCAAGCTCACCGGTGTATTCGTAATCCATTTTAATAGCATGACTCTTAATTGTAATACCACGTTCTTTTTCAAGATCCATGTCGTCCAATACTTGCGCTTGCATTTCACGTTTGTTGATGGTATTGGTATATTCCAATAAACGATCTGCTAAGGTACTTTTGCCATGATCGATATGGGCTATGATACAAAAATTACGGATATTCTTCATCGCTAAATCTCTAGGTTTAATAAGCCAACGAAAATACGAAATTTTGGTGGGATTATGACTTGTATCTTAAAATCAATATTTTTTGTAAATTGCAGTGAATTTATGATGAAAACCATGCAAAAACGAATATTTATATCTCTTTTTTTACTTTTTTTCGCAGTTTCTTCATTTAATGCTATAGCAGATAATCCTCGAAAAGTAAAAGTAACCATCAAAACCTCAGCTGAATGTATTTATTGCAAAGAGAATTTAGAGGAATCCTTGAAAAAAGTGAAGGGTATTAAAAAAGTAAATTGTGATTATGTAAAGCATGAAGTATATATAGTTTACAATTCAAAAAAAATTTCCATTGAAGAAATCAGAACGAAAATGAATGGAATGGGCTACGATGCCGATGATCAAAAGGCAAGTTTTGATAAGTTTAAGGAGCAAGAATAGAGGTAAATTGGAATCTATATATCCCTAAAAATTAAATGGAAAACATGAAAGTAGCATGGGTTTATTTAATAGTCGATCACAACTATCCGAAAGTCTAAATAATTAAAAAATACGGGAAAGAACATTCATCTTTAAGGTCTCTAAACTCCTTTAAAAAGCACAAGCCTTTTCTGCTGAAACAAAAATAACAATAAACCAATAATTCGTCAGATTATTGATTTAATTCCCAGTCATATTTTATCAAAAGCAATTAATCACTTTAAAAGTGATAAATACTGCCATAAATATAAAACTTACGATTAATTTCTGCATGTTCATACAACTATATTGTCTCATGTATAAATTGGACTATCTAATATTTGTATTTGGTGTTACCTATTTGTTTGTGTTTAATGTTAAGGAAAAAATTTAAATGAATAGTATGAAAGAAAAATTGGTTGAAGTATGTCTTTTTTTGCTGGATGATAAAATAAAATCAACAGGTAAATAGAAAAATAAATTTTTCGTTCCGTTTTCAAAATAAATAACATAATTTAGCTTATGATTTTTACAAAATCGTTTAACGGGTGTAATAGCGCCTTATAAACCGGACACATCTTGTCAGTTATTATATCTGACAAAGAAAATCATTGACAAAAAAGTGGAGACCAGAAACCACTCAAAAAAACGGGGCGGCACCGAAAAGCCATACGAGTAGTAAAATTTTAAAATGAAAAAGTTAAAATGAAAAAGTTAAAATTAATTCTGATAACCGCCTTGTGCAGTGCATCAATGATTGCCTTAGCGCAAGACGCTAGCAAAGTTTCATCTCCGACAACTTCTGATAAAAAAATGTTGATTGGAGCAGGTTTAAGCTATAATACAGGGCTGGGAGGAAATTTGAAATTCGATTATCTGCTCAACAATAAATTCAGCATTGGTCTAAAATCTATGATTACCTCTTATGGCTATAAAGATTACACCAGTACCGATGTTCTGCCATATTATGGATTTAAAGTTGACTATAAACCCGGCAATGCTTTGGGTGCGATGATTGCCACTACTTTTTATATTTTTGGAAAGAACAATAGCGAAAGCAAAGGTGGTATTTATGCCAGTTTGGGCTTGGGATATTCGGCATATAAAATGTCATATACATCAACATCTCTGGCACCTACAAGCGATTCTTCTTATTATAAATATAGCGTTGATACTGGAAGTAAATGCTTTTCTGGCTTGATAAGTATTGGCGGTGACCGCAAATTAGGACCGGGGAGAATTTATTTTGAAATCTCTGCTCCAATCGAAATTTACGGGACAGATTTTGATACTTTTACCTCTCAAGAATGGAATCGGGACATAAAACTAATTGATCAGAAGGATACCAGATTTCAGGGTTTTGGTGCTTTAACATTCTTTAATCTTGGGTATCAAATTTATTTTTAATAGTAAAGCGCAATACTTAAGGAAAAATTATGAGGCGGACTGCCACGATTGGTAACTCCGCCTTATTTTTAAAATTCTTTCTCCCTATTTTTCAAACATTAATCTCCAACTGCATAACGGCTGAGTCGGTAATGTTTATAATCGTTTGTGTTGTTACCTTTCGGAGCTA
>CANJJP010000113.1 GCA_947474485.1 Bacteroidota bacterium
AAACAAATCGCTTTTAGATATGGGCTGCGGAACAGGAGTTTTGGCAATCATAGCTAAAAAGCTTGGCGCATCAAATGTTGAAGGAATTGATATTGATGATTGGAGCATTGAAAACAGCATTGAAAATGGCAAAAACAATCACACTGAAGGAATTACTTTTTACAAAGGCAATGTAAATTCATTAACGAACAAACATTTTGATATTGTGTTAGCTAACATTAATCGAAACGTTTTATTGAACGATATGCATGCTTATTACGATTGTTTGCCATCGGGAGGTCTACTTTTATTAAGTGGATTTTTTGAGAGTGATTTTGAAGAATTAAACAAAAAGGCAAGGGCATTATGCTTTAGTTTCGTTAAAAAAGAGGCTAAAAACGGCTGGTGCA
Source organism: Bacteroidota bacterium (assembly GCA_947474485.1). Lineage (GTDB taxonomy): Bacteria > Bacteroidota > Bacteroidia > B-17B0 > Aurantibacillaceae > JADJDM01. The sequence goes on from CANJJP010000113.1 coordinate 390, forward strand.
TGCTTAAATATGTGAAGATTTAGAAATAGCCTAATTTTTTGTATATTTGTTATACTATAAAAAAATGAAAGAACTTATTTTTGATAGAATTACAGTTGACCCTACTATTTGTCATGGTAAACCGACAATTAGAGGGTTGAGATATCCTGTAAATACAATGCTTGAACTACTTGCTTCAGGAATGACTACTGCCGAAATACTTCAAGATTATCCTGATTTAGAATTGCAAGATTTATTAGCTTGTATTGAGTATGCAGCAAAACTTACCCAAGTAAAAAGCATTTATAGGATTGCATCGTGAAATTTATTGTTGACGCTCAGCTACCAAAATCCATTTCCGATTTTTTAAATTCATTGGGGTATGATTCTATTCATACCATTGATCTTCCTCAAAAGAATTATACAACAGATAAGCAGATAATAGAACTTGCGGAGAAAGAAGCTAGAGTTATTATCACAAAAGACAATGATTTTTTAGAATCATACATGCTTTATCGAAAACCTCCAAAATTAATCCTTATCAAAACTGGAAACATAAAAAACTCCTTATTGCTTGAGCTATTCGAAAAAAACCATATTTATATTGTAGATATGATAAAGGATAACTCTTTAATGGAAATAAACACAAAGGAAATTATTATTCATGAATAATTAATAATTAAAGCCAATTGACATACAAATTGAACACAGATAACGCTGATTAATAGGATAGACGCTGAAAAACACGAAAACAAATCCGCGTTAATCTGCTCAAGTCCGCGTCATATTTGTTCCATAAACACTAAACATGAACTAAAATCGCTCAGATTAACAATTTTTAAAAGGTATATTTCCATATCCCGATAAAAAATGCAAAATTTGTAGGATAAAATTACACTGAGGGAAAAAACTATTTATGGATATTTCTGTTGTTATACCACTTTTTAATGAAGAAGAATCGTTAACCGAATTGCACGAATGGATTGTTCGTGTAATGAAGGCAAATAATTTTTCGTATGAAATTGTTTTCATTGATGACGGAAGTAAAGATAAAAGTTGGAAAGTAATTTCTGAACTATCAGAAAAAAACCCTTGCGTTAAAGCAATCAAATTCAGAAGAAATTATGGTAAGTCTCCTGCCCTGCACGTTGGATTTGAAGCGGTAGAAGGCGACGTTGTAATTACCATGGATGCTGACTTGCAAGATAGTCCGGATGAAATTCCTGAACTATACCGCATGATTAAAGAAGAAAACTTTGACTTAGTTAGTGGGTGGAAACAAAAGCGTTTCGATAATGCTGTTACCAAAAATTTACCAAGTAAATTATATAACTGGACCAACCGTAAAATAAGCGGAATTAAATTGCATGATATGAATTGTGGTTTAAAAGCGTATAAAAAAGAAGTTGTAAAGTGTATTGAGATATATGGTGAAATGCACCGCTTTATTCCTGTACTTGCTAAAAATGCAGGTTTTGGTAATATTGGCGAAAAAGTAGTTCAGCATCAAGCTCGTAAATACGGTGTTTCTAAATTTGGTTGGAATCGTTTTGTAAATGGTTTCTTAGATTTATTAACCATTACTTTCATTTCAAAATTTGGCAAACGCCCAATGCATTTATTTGGTTTATTAGGAACCATGATGTTTGCAATTGGCTTTATGGTAGCAGCTTGGATAGGTGGAAGTAAATTATACCACGTAATCGATGGCTCCAGAGCTCCAAAGGTTGCAGAAAACCCAATGTTCTTTATCGCTTTAACAACAATGGTTTTAGGAACACTCCTATTTCTTGCAGGTTTTATTGGCGAATTAATCTTGAGAAATAGTCCGGTACGAAACAATTATCTTTTAGAAAAAAAGATTAATTTGCAGTAAAATTATTTACTGAAAAATTAAGCTGTGAAAAATTATAAGTTTCTATTCTCGTATGCTCTTATTTTATTTTCATTTTACAATGTAATTGGGCAAACCTATTATAAATATCCTGTTGTAAATTATACTCCGAAAGAATATGGCAAAACTCAGAACGTACAAAATTGGGCAGTAACACAAACGAAAGAGGGTTTAATTTATTCGGGAAGTAATAATGGCTTAATCGAGTTTGATGGTTATAAATGGCAATTCTTACCTGCACGATTCGGCTTTTATGTTCATTCATTAGCCTGCGATAGTAACAATACGCTTTTTGTAGGTGGAGAAGGGTATTTCGGTTCCTACATAAAAGATTCAACTGGTAAACTAACATACAATCCTTTAAGCGAAGAATTACTTCCAAAAGATCATATTCCTTTCGTAACTATTTGGAGAATATTTGCCGCAAAAGACAAAGTATATTTTCAAAGCAATGAAGCAATATTTGTTTATGATTATAAAACAATAAAAACAATTAAACCAGAAACAAGTTTTCACTTAGCTTCCTTTTGTAACAATCAACTTTTTGTTAGAGAAAGAGAAAAAGGATTAATGAAATGTGTGAATGATAAATTAATTTTAATTCCGAACAGCCAGATATTTGCAGAAATTGGTGTATTTGGAGTGCAACCTTTTTCAAAAAATGAATTACTCATAACAACACATGAAAATGGTTTGTTTATTTACAACACACAAACAGATGAATTTAAAGAATATAATACTGAAAACAATTCTATTTGGATTAGCTCAATGCTTTTAGGATGTACGCAATTAAAAGACGGGAACTATGCATTTAATTCACAAACCAATGGTACCTTAATTTTTAATCCCAAATCCAAAAAAATCAACTTCATCAATAAAGCAATTGACTTACAAGACAACAATGTAATAGCTCAATATGAGGACAACACAGGGAATCTTTGGCTTGCGCTTAATTATGGTCTATCAAAAGTATATTTAAATTCCTCCTTACAAAGCTTTACATCTACACAAGGAAATGTGAATGATGCTATAAAATTTAATAATAAAATTTATGCTGGAACATTTACAGGCATATTTATAAAAGGCGAACAAGACGCTGATTTCTCACAAGAGTTAAACTTTAACGCAGACATTGTTCAGCAATTTGCCATCAATAACAACAAATTGTTTATTGTTACATCTAAAGGTTTATTTGAACACGATGGTAAAACATATAAAAAATTACTAGATGGAGATTTTAGAAAAATCAAATTCCTGAGTAACGGTAATTTTATAATTGGTGGCTCTAACAATACTGGTTTAAAAATTTACTCACAAAAATTAAATTTGATTTACGACTTCGCACTTGAAATTGCTGGAGAAATCGTTGGCATTGAAGAAGAGCCCAGTAATAAAGCACCTTATCACTATTGGATATCAACTAATAATGCAGTTTACAAAATAACTGACGATGAAAGCCCGGTTTTTAAAGTGGATGTTTATGGCGAAGATTTTGGATTACCAAAAAACTTCAAATACCCATTTGTATTTAATAACAAAATTGTAATCGGAAATCTATCTGGATTATATGAATTACAAAAAGATGAGAAAGGTGTGATTTTTGAATTAAGAAAATTCTACAACTTTGAAACCAATCAAATTAGTTTTTCTTTCATTAAAGACTTTCCCAATAGAACACTTGCAATCTTCGACAACAAAATTCACATCGTAGATAAAAAAACAGGGAAAGATTTTCATGAACCGTTTTTAACTTTGGACATGGGCCGAGAAAATTTTATTTATGCTAGCGATGGTGATTTATATATTGGAGCCGAAGATGGTTTAGTAATTTTCAATGAAAAAAAATACATTCCCAATCGTACACGTTTTGAAGTTGTTGTGAGAAAAATAAGCACCAAAAACGATTCGGTTTTATTTGATGGATCAGCTATTAATACTACTGCAATTGGCAGCGCCTTAAATTATAGATATAATGAACTAACTGTTGAACTCGCTGCCAACTACCTATATCAAGAAGACAAAACACTCTATCGATATAAGCTTGAAGGCGCAGATACTAGCTTTAGCGCTTGGCAAACAGAAAGAAAAATTAAATTCAATAATTTACATGAAGGAAATTATAAACTTATTGTTCAAGCTAAAAATATCTATGAGCAACAAAGTAAAGATTTAGTTATTGAGTTTACTATACTACCACCATGGTATAGAACTACTTTAGCTTATATATTATATGTTGTTGGTTTTGGACTAGTGTTATTTGTTTCCATACGCGTTGCATCCTATCGTTTAAAGGCACAAAACAAACACTTAGATAATTTAGTAAAAGAGCGTACGAAAGAAATCGAACATAAAAACGAAGAATTAAAAGAACAAAACGAACAAATCCTTCATCAAAAACAAGAAATTACAGACAGTATTAATTACGCTAAACGAATTCAAAACGCAATTTTACCCCCACTTATAGAAATTAAAAATTCATGGAAAGATACCTTCGTTTTCTTTCAACCAAAAGATATTGTGAGTGGAGATTTTTATTGGTACAATAAAATTGATGAAAACGAATTTTTAATTGCCTCAGCAGATTGCACAGGCCATGGAGTTCCTGGAGGATTCATGAGCATGGTGTGTAGCGACAAATTAAACGAAGCAGTAACACTTACCAACGAACCAGATGCCATTTTAAAAATGGTAAATAGACGAATAAAACAATCACTTCGTCAGGATAACAAAGAAGGTTCAACTAAAGATGGAATGGAGATTGCGTTATTAAAAGTAAACACCATCACAAAAACAGTAAAATACTCGGGTGCAAATCGATTCTTATGGATAATAAGAGCTGAGAGTAATGAAGTAGAAGAAGTGAAGCCAACAAAAGCTGGTATTGGAGGTCATACAGATGACTCACAAGAATTTGCTATACATGAAATTAAATTTAATTCAGGCGACAGATTGTATATGAGCACTGATGGATACGGAGATCAATTTGGCGGACAGGATGGAAAAAAATTAATGACTAAAAACTTTAAACAGTTTTTACTAAGTATAAAAGAATTATGTATAGATGAGCAAGCAACTGAGTTAGAAAAACACATCAACAAATGGATGTTAAATCACGAACAAGTTGATGACATATTGGTAATTGGGATTAAGATGTAATTTTAATCTTCTCGCCTAAAAATTTAGGCGTAGTGCCCAATAAATAAATATCCAATACACATTTAGCTCTTGCAAAATATTCTCTGATACTTGTTTTAACCGAGTACTTGTTTGGAACATCTTTAGCATTAAATGCAACACAATTTAAGCCAGATTTACTGGCAATAAACAAAGCTCGTTCATTATGAAATGCTTGTGATATAATTGTGAATTTAGTTTGTCCAAATACTTTTTCGCAACGCACTACCGAATCTAAGGTTCTAAAACCTGCGTAATCCAGAGTAATGCAGGAATCAGGCACACCTAATTTTATTAATTCATTTTTCATTTCCTCAGGTTCATTGTAGTTTGCAATATGATTGTCGCCACTAACAATAATATGTTTTATCTTTCCCTCACTAAACAAATTCGCTGCAGCTTCTATTCGATATTTAAAAAATAAATTAAGGCCTCCCCTTGCTGTTTTACTTGTTCCTAGCAGTAATCCTACTTTGTTTTCAGGAATTAATTTTACATCTGAATAACAATTTTTTACTGTTGCTTTTTTTACCCATGAATTAGAAATGAAAACAAAAACAATTGCTAAAAAGGCAGGAAAATAAACAAAACGAATCATTCGTTTTGAATAAAGCAAGTTAAAGTAGTTGCGCATAGAGAATTATTTACTTATAAATGTACACTA
>CANJJP010000114.1 GCA_947474485.1 Bacteroidota bacterium
CGCACAAAAACGTTGGCTAGAAGTTAGCTCTGTATCAAACTTTGAAAGCTTCCAAACTAATCGTTTAAAGTGTAGATTTAAAGGTGCAGATGGTAAAACACAATTAGCGCATAGTTTAAACGGAAGTGCATTAGCTTTCCCACGTATACTTGCTTCTATTTTAGAAAATAATCAAACACCAGAAGGAATTAAAATACCAAAGGCTTTGATTCCATATGCTGGTTTTGATATGATTAGTTAATAGCAAATTTAATATGAACAATCAATTTTCGGAGATAATACAGCTTATTAAACAATCGCGAAACCGTGCGATTAAAGCTGTTAATGCCGAATTGATCGATTTGTACTGGAATGTTGGAGCATACATTAATAAAAAACTATCTGTTTCTCAATGGGGCGACAAAACCATTGATGAACTAGCTATGTTCATTGAACAAAATAATCCTGAATTAAAAGGTTTTGAACGTAGGGGACTTTATAGAATGGTGCAGTTTTACGAAACCTACTCCCAATCGCAAATTGTGTCCTCAGTGAGGTCACAATTACAAGATACTGATAATCAGGTGAATCAAATTGTCGCCGCAGTGAGGCCACAATTTGAGTTTCAATACCAAGATATTAGAAATACTATTTTAGTTCAGTTAAGTTGGACGCATCACCGAACAATTTTTTCTCGTTGTAAAACCGAAGAAGAAAGAGAATTTTATTTGAATTTAAGTATAAAAGAGAATTATAGTGTTAGGGAGCTTGAAAGACAAATTTCTGCCAGTATTTTCGAACGAACAATGATTGGGAACACAAAACTCTCAACACTGGCGAGAGAAATAGGTTCTGACCTGAGTAATACGTTTAAAGATAGTTATGTTTTTGATTTCCTAAACTTACCCGAGCCTCACAACGAAAACGATTTACAAAAGGCACTCATAAAACAAATGAAAGACTTTATCCTTGAGTTGGGTAAAGATTTTTTATTTATTGGAGAAGAATATAAAATACAAGTAGGAAATAGTGATTTTTACATCGACTTATTATTTTACCATCGTTGCTTACAATGTTTGGTAGCCTTTGAACTAAAAACCGACAAATTTAAACCCGAACATTTAGGACAATTAAATTTCTACCTCGAAGCATTAGATAGAGATGTGAAAAAACAAAACGAAAACCCAAGTATTGGCGTATTACTTTGTAAAGACAAAGACAATGAAGTTGTTGAATATGCATTAAGCAGAAGCCTATCCCCAACAATGGTTGCCGAATACAAAACACAATTACCCGACAAAAAATTACTACAGCAAAAGTTACACGAATTATTTGAGAATACTAATTAAAATATGAAAATTGCAAAAAACAATACTTCCCATGCTGATTTAGTTAAACAAATCAGGGCGCTTGTAAATAAAGCCCAGGAGAATATTGCACGAAATATTAATAAGGAAATTCTATTAACATATTGGCAAGTTGGGAAACATATTGTTGAATTTGAACAAAAAGGTAAAATAAAAGCTGAATACGGCAAAGCTTTATTATTAAATCTATCTAAAGTACTTTCGCTTGAATTAGGTAAAGGATTTTCCAGATCCAATTTAACCTATATGCGATTGTTCTATCAAAAATTCCCAAAAAGTGAGACAGTGTCTCACAAATTGAGTTGGTCGCATTATATCGAGCTTTTAAAAATAGAAAATGAATTAGAAAGAAACTTTTACCTTACACAAACAAGCCACGAAAACTGGACTGTTAGAGAGTTAAAACGTCAAAAAGCAACCGCTCTTTTTCAACGATTAGCCTTAAGCAAAGACAAAAAAGAAGTATTAAATTTATCAAAGCGTGGACAAAATATTGAAAAAGAGATGAATGTTGCAGGTGATAAACCTCCAATAGGTATAATTTTGTCTGCAGAAAAAGATTCTATAATGGTAGAATACGCCTTGCATGGGATTTCAAATAAAATATTTGTTTCAAAGTACCAGCTCTATCTTCCCGACAAAAAATTATTACAACAAAAACTTCACGAATTGTTTGAGAATAATAGCCAAACAAATGCTTAATACCATCACACATATTAACGCTATTAAAACGAAGGTAATTTTTGCCTTCGTTTTGTTGTTTTTTTGTAGGTATAATTATGCTCAAACTTATGAAATACAATTTGGTGATACGATTAATATAATTGATAAAAATGGATTGAAACAGGGGTTCTGGATGGAAGACAACAAATCTAAAACTCTATTGGAATATGGAGAATATGAAGATAATAAGAGGGCTTATACTTGGACATTTTACAACTATATTCTGGATAAAAGTGAAAATAAGTATTATAATGTTTCTGGCCGAAGATTCAGAAGGATAAGGGCTAAATTTGGTCAAGCTATGGAGTGGAATAAATTAAATGACTCGAATATCTATATTGGCTTATTTATTAAAGATTTTACACTAAAGAAAACCTATAATGGGTTTTATTCTAATATTGATGTTAGCCCACACATTGATAGTTTAAATTTAAAAATAACAAATATCACGAAAAATATCACGTATAATTTAACCTACAAGCCTGCAAAAGCAACTAACTGGACATTTAATTCAGATTCAACAAACAACAAAAAATATATTGAGGAAGGATATTATAAATTGCAGTTAGAACCCAATTCAGAATACCAGATTGTATTTGCTAAAAAGGGATTCTTGACTAAAAAAATCAACATAAATACTTTTATTCCTACATATAATAAACTTCACGATTTTCAATTAGAAATTGGAATGTCAAATAAAGTTATTTCTGAATCAGACCCAATAATATTAACTGAGCAAGTCGCAAATTATAAAATCACCTATATTAAAGAGGGGCAATTCAAATTAGAAAAAGATAAAATTGCAAATCAAAGAATTAAAATACGTTTAGATAGGATGAATTTATATGAAAAAAAACAACGTATACTTGAATTGGAGAACTCAGTTAATGCTCAGATATTAGATTTAAAAGAAGAACAAACTTTATTAGAAGCTCAAAAAAAACTCAAAGAAGAAGAGCTCCGTCATCAGGAAGAAGAAATAAAACGCAAACAATTAGAACTTCAATTACTTGCCAAAGACAAAGCAGTTTCTGACCTTACCATAAAAGCAAAAGAAGCGGAACTACTTAAAAACATGCTCTTAGCCAATGAAAAGAAAAAAGAAATTGAGCGTTTAAATCAACAAAAGTTAATTGATGAGCTAAGTATTAAAAACAAGGAAAGCGAAATTGCTCAAAAAAACATTGAAGCTGAAAACAAACAAAAGCAAATACATGGTTTAGAAAAGGAGAAAGAATTAAGTAATGAAAATTTAAAGCAGCAAAAGTTTATTCAAAAATTAATGATTGCTGGCTCAGGATTACTAGGTGTGTTTTTACTATTCGTATTCTTTAGTTTAGCCAAATCGCGTAATGCAAATAAATTAATTGCTGCACAGAAAACAGAAGTTGAGAAACAAAAAATTATTGCAGAGAAACAAAAAGATATTGCAGAAGAACAAAAACATTTACTTCAAGAAAAGCAAACTGAAATTATAGAAAGTATAACCTACGCAAAGCGCTTACAAGAAGCTATTTTGCCTCCGTTTGCATTTATTGATAGTAATATTAAAAACAATTTTATTTTATATAAACCAAAAGATATTGTCGCAGGCGATTTTTATTGGGCTGAGAACATAGGAGACTTATTTTTTATAGCAGCTGCAGATAGCACAGGACATGGTGTTCCTGGCGCAATGGTTTCGGTAGTTTGTAGTAATGCGCTTAACCGTTCAGTTAAAGAATTTCATTTAACTGAAACTGGAAAAATATTAGATAAAACAAAGGAGCTAGTTGTAGAAACCTTCGAAAAAAGTACCAGCGAAGTAAAAGATGGAATGGACATTTCTCTTTTGTGTATTGATACTAAAAACAAAAAAGTATTTTGGAGCGGGGCAAATAATCCACTTTGGTACGTTTGTTCTTCGAAAGAAAACGAAAGCCACACTGAGCTTGTCGAAGTGAAGGCCGACAAACAACCGATAGGAAAAACAGACAAGGTAAACCCATTTACTACGCATGAAATAGAATTTAAAGAAAACACAACTTTCTACTTATTCACCGATGGATTTGCCGACCAATTTGGTGGGCCAAACGGAAAGAAATTTAAATACAAACCTTTTGCCGAAATACTAGTTCAAAATGTAACTAAAACTCCGAGCGAACAATCTGCTATTTTAGCTGAAAAATTTGAAGCCTGGAAAGGTGAGTTGGAGCAAGTGGATGATGTTTGTATCATTGGTGTAAAAATATAAAAAACACAAAGTTCACTCTGAGCTGAAGTTTATACTGAGCTTGACGAGGTGAAGAGCGTTATTGGAATTAGAATATGATTGGTAATTGGTATTAGTTAATTACTTGGGCTAAAGCCCAGTTATTAGATATTCCAATAGCCCCGAGCTAAAGCGCGGGGCTATTGGTTAGTTAAAACTAGAATATCCAATTAAAAATAGAAATAAATTAGATGAAACAATAAAATTTGTTGAACAAAATTTGAAATTAAAAAAGAATACGATTTAATAAAACTAAATTTGCCCCGCGCTTTAGCTCGGGGCGGGGCAAATTAATAAAATAAAAATTGGCTTTAGCCAAAATACCAATGCCATACACTAGCATATATATTCATTTTATTTGGGCAACAAAAAACCGTGCTCCTTTAATATCAAACGAATTAAAACCGCTACTACTCAATCATATTAAAGAAAATTCAATAAAAAAAGGAATCTTCATTAGCTCACTAAATTGTGTTGATGACCACATTCATTTATTAGTGTCATTAGGCACCGAGCAAACAATTGCAAAAACAGCAATGCTCATTAAAGGAGAATCATCATTTTGGGTTAACAAACAAAAACTTATTCCAACAAAATTTGAATGGCAAGATGACTACATCGCTTTATCTGTATGCTATTCGGCAGTAGATAAAGTTAAAGACTATATTAAGTACCAAGAAATTCATCACAAGAAAAATAATTTTAATGAAGAATATCAGGAGTTTCTGAAATTGAACAATATAGACTTAAACAAAAACGTTTAACATAAAGAACAAACAAATTGTCAATAAAATCAACTATAAAATCCCTATTACTTGCCACATTTCCAAATGTTGTTAAGAATAGAATTTTTAAAGAACAAGCTAAATTTAGTTGGTACACTTTAAACCAAATAAACAATGAACCTGAAGTGCTTGTATTGGAGGAAATTCTAGCCAAACATGTTGATGCTGTTTTTCTTGATGTTGGTTGTAATAAAGGAGAATACACCTATGCTGCTTCAAAATTCCTTCAGCCCTTTAATATTTTTAGTTTTGAGCCTAATCCTAAACTGAATTATGTTCTTTCAAAAATATTTAGTGATGTAAACGTGTTGCCATATGCATTAAGCAACGAGGAAATAAAAGCTAAATTTAAAGTACCTTCCTTAAACGGGTATGAGGATGACTCATTGGGTTCATTAGATACTGAAAACAAAGAAACCAACGAAACATCTGCCGATATTTTTGAAGTGCAATGCAAACGTTTAGATGATGTAGCAACTTCCTATAAAATAAACCGAATTGACTTCATTAAAATTGATGTAGAAGGATTTGAATTAAGTGTTTTAGATGGTGCGCAACATACTATTGAGGAACATTCTCCGTTATTGCTTATAGAAATCGAAAAAAAGAATCATAAAGAGCATTCAGTTTTGGAAATAATTAATTCTATCAATACTAAACACCAAAATAAATACAAGGTGTTTTATTTCGATATATCGACTTATAAAGTCAGAGAAGTTAGCTCCGAACCCTCTCAAAACCAAGCAGATTGGGGCACAAGGAAATATGTAAATAATTTTCTTTTTATTCCAATAAAAAATGTAATTTTAAGTGAAATTGAAGAGTTAAACACTAAATTAGATAGAATCTTTGCAAGCAAAAAAAATTAAAAAAGCTGCTGTATACTTTTCTGCTGGTATTGGAGACGCAATGCTGTTAACGCCATTGGTTAAAGAATTAAAAGCAAATGGTTACCACGTTACAGGAATTTTCACTTC
>CANJJP010000115.1 GCA_947474485.1 Bacteroidota bacterium
CGGCAACCGTATTTGTTATCAAATTTAGATTTAGTAACTGAGTCGTTAATGTTGATAGCAGGAACTAATAAAGTTCCGTTTTTCATACGCTCATGTAAACGGTGAACACCTGTAGTAGTTTCTTCAGATAAACCTTTGATAGCGTTTGCTAACTCTGGGTATTTGTCAAACACTAAGTTTGTTAAATCACCACCGTCATCTAAAATCATGTTTAATGGTTGGCGCTCTTCTCCAAACCATAACGTTTGTTCAATACACCAGTCAAATTCTTCAGCATTCATACCTTTCCAAGCATACACTTGAATACCAGCAGCAGCAATTGCAGCAGCAGCATGATCTTGAGTTGAGAAAATATTACAAGATGACCAAGTAACCTCAGCACCTAATGCAGTTAATGTTTCAATTAAAACTGCAGTTTGAATTGTCATATGTAAACAACCAGCAATACGAGCACCTTTTAATGGTTTAGATGCACCATACTCTTGACGCAAGCTCATTAAGCCTGGCATTTCTTCTTCAGCTAATTTAATTTCTTTTCTTCCCCACTCTGCTAGTGAGATGTCTTTCACTTTGTACTTAATGTACTTGTCTGTAGCAACTGCGCTCATTTGTTTAAGTTTTGATTTATGTTATTTATGAAAATTCTAATTCAGCACGCAAAAATAAGCCATAATTCATTAAAATACAATAAAAAGCACGTTTCATTTACTTTTCGATAAGTTAAAACGTATTTTTGGGGAAAATAGTTGAACATTAGGTGGACTACCAAGTAATAAATATCAATGAATCGACTAAGCTCGCGCTGTTTGACTTTCGCAATTTGCAAATTGAAAACAAAAGAGAGAAAGAGGCTGTGGGCGTTAAGTTATTATTGAGTAATTTGTTTAATGATGAAGTTGAATTAGCTTATTACGACACAGGTAAACCTCATCTAAAAAACAGAACAGAAGAGATATCCATTTCTCACTCGCATGATATGCTTGCTATAATTGTTGATAAGCAAAAACCAACTGGCATTGATATTGAATTAATAAGAGATAAAGTACTAAAGATAACACATAAATTTTTGTCAGACAACGAACTGAAAAATATAGCAGGGCAATCAATTGAAAAAGTACTTGTATATTGGGCAGCGAAAGAAACCTTATATAAAATTTATGCAAAAAAAAATGTTGATTTTAGAGAACATTTGTTCATTGCTAATTTTGATTACAGTGAAAAGGGCGGTGAACTAATTGCGAATATCGTATTGAATGATTTTGAAAAAGAAATAAAATTAAAATACATGAAAGTGGATGAATACATATTAGTTTATCCTATATAATTTATGAGTTTGATTTATAAAAAAATACTTGCACGAAAAAAGAAGAACAAATCCCTTCTTGTTGTTTTAATTGACCCTGATAAGTTTAATGAAGAATTGGTATTATTAGCAAACAATAGCAATGTGTTTTGTTTTTTTGTTGGAGGAAGTAAATTGCATACTGGTAGAATTGAAGTGGTTGTAAAACGAATCAAAAAATTATCAAAGCTTCCTATAGTTATATTTCCTGGAGATTTTGATCAGATGCACAAAGAAGCAGATGCGGGTTTAATACCAGTTTTAGTATCAGGTCGTAATCCAGATTATTTAATTGGAAAGCATGTGCAGTGGGCAAAAAAAATAAAATCACTAACTATTGAAACTATACCAACAGCTTATATATTAATAAACGGAGAAAAAAAATCCACAACTCAAGAGGTAACAAATACAAGTCCTTTATCATCCAAAGTTGAAATAATTAATACGGTTATTGCTAGTGAACTGCTTGGATATAAATTGATTTATTTAGAAGCGGGCAGTGGGGCAAAGAGCCAAGTAAATTCAACTATTATTACTGAAGTAAAGAAACAAACCTCCGTACCTTTAATTGTTGGAGGAGGAATAAACTCAGTCGAAAGAGTTAATGATATTATTAAGGCCGGAGCAGATATGGTAGTAATTGGGAATGCTCTCGAAAAAAATATATCTTTGTTAGAGGATATTAAAAAATGGTTTAAATGAAGATAATTCTTTTGTCAAAATCCAAAATCGAAGATGGTGAAATTGATATTGTTACTAAGTTATTCGAGAATGGATTAGGAACCTATCATCTCCGTAAACCAAGGGTTTCAACAAATCAAATGAAAGAATTATTGGATTCAATTCCTGTTCAGTTTCACAACCGTATTGTTATTCATTCTCATCATAATTTAGCTCGAAAATATAATTTAAAAGGAGTTCATTATACCAAGTCACATTTAAAAAAGAGTTTAAAAAATTGGTGGCGAAAAGTAACATTAGGGATTGCTAAATCTGACCTAATTAAAACTACTTCACACTCTAAATTAATTAGCCTTTATGATGCACATGAGATTGAATACGACTATGTTTTTCTTTCTCCAATTTTTGATTCTTTATCCGGGAAATTTCAAAGTGGTTTTCATATAGATGGTATAGTTGCTGGCATTCAGAAATCAGGGACAAAAATAATTGCACGAGGCGGCGTTGAGATAAAACGCATCGAACAAATAAGAGATTTAGGTTTTTATGGAATGGCTTTAAATACGTGTATTTGGAATAGTAAAGATCCTATTGAGGCTTTCCATAAGGTACTTGCAAAATGCAAAGAGTTAACTATTTCTATTGAATGAGTTGGCTCGAAATCATTGGTTTTGTTTTAACAATTTTAGGAGTGATACTTTCCTCGTATCAACTCATTTTATCTTGGCCAATTAATATTATTTCTCCAATTGTTTATGTTTTTATTTTTTTTCAAACTAAGTTGTATGGCGACATGGCTTTGCAGTTTATGTTTATTGGATTAGCAATTTATGGTTGGATAAATTGGTCGCGAAAAAAGATGAAACCAAAACAATCAGTTTCGAAAACAAATCCTATTTCCTTGATTATTTATTTAATAATTGCAATTTTACTGAGTTTTGTATTCTATCTTCTGCTTAAAAACTTCACAAATTCGGATGTTCCTATTACTGATGCTGTCCTTTCTTCTTTAAGCGTTGTTGCATCTGTTATGGCCGCAAAAAAACAAATCGAAAATTGGTTAGTTTGGATTACAGCTGATATTGCATATGTTTTTTTATACTTAAATAAATCATTAATTGTAACAGCAATTTTATACGGAATTATTACCTTACTTGCAGTATACGCATTCTTTCAATGGAAAAAAGAAATAGTAAAATAATTAAAGTTGCCATTATTGGCCCCGAAAGCACTGGTAAATCAGAGCTTTGTAAACAACTTGCAAAAGAGTGCAATACTATTTTTGTCCCAGAATTTGCTCGAAATTATCTTACCAATTTAGGACGACCTTATACTTACGAAGACGTAATTTATATTGGCGAACAACAAATGTTATTGGAAAAAGAATATGAAAAACGAGCAAATAAAATTTTGTTTTGCGATACTAACCTTATCACCATTAAAATTTGGCTGCAGGTAGTTTTTAAAAAAGTTCCATTTTATATGGACGTGTTAATCAATCAAAATAAATATGACAAAACACTTTTAATGGATATTGATTTGCCTTGGCAAGAAGACCCATTAAGAGAGCATCCAACTATGCGAGAGGAAATAAAACAACTGCATGTAAATGAATTAAGTAGCAAAAACATTTCTTTTAAATTAATTGCAGGTATTGATCATCAAAGATTGGAAAATGCTAAAATCAATCTTTTGGATATTATGCATTAAAATTGTTGAAAAATAACAACAACTTTCTTCTTATTAAACTTAATTCGTCTGTCATTAATACTTATTGGTCGAACTATAAAGCTAAATGATAGTTAAAATACTAAAAACCTCTTGTAAAAGGATATTCCTTTGTCTATATTTGGTATAATATTTTAATTGCTTCGGCAATTTTTTTAATAATTAAACAAATTGTAGTGATGAAAAAGACAATTTTTGTGGCAGTGATTATACTCACTTCATTAGTAGTAAGGGCCCAAAACAAAACAATAAAAGGGAGTTTTATACTTAAGAATTTAGTTGATCAAAGTAAATTAGAATTTTACACCCAAGCAATTGAAAATGCTAATTTTGAAGATCTTAGGTTAAACGAAAAAACGCAGGTTTTTGAGTTTGAAAATGGTTTTAGTTTAGAGTTAGCTTCAGCAACTGAGCTTATAAAAAAAGGAATAGTTATAGATTTAAATAACTACAAGCAAGAGCTTGATAAGGATTTTCAAACCCCTCTATTTAGAATATCTAACGAAGGGCACTTGGTGGCATTGTATAATTCAATACCAACTAAAAACCAACTAAAAACGAATTCTACAAAATAGATTATGAAAAAATTACTATTTATTTTTGCTTTTATTTTATCAATTAAGGCTTTTGCGCAGCCAGCAAATGATAATTGTGCAACGCCTAGAGCTTTAGGTACATTGCCCGCTCCTGGTGCTTGTACTGCTGGCCTGCAAGATGGCGCACCAGTTACTTTAACAGGTCAAACGAATGTGGCCGCTACTAATGCTGGAACAGGACCTGCAGGCTCCTATCAAAGTGTTGCGGATTGTGAATTGGGCACTGCCGACCCCGCAGCTCCTGCGTTAGATGTTTGGTATTCATTTGTTGCTTCAGGAAATATAGTAAACATTGGTGTTACTGGATTTGCAGGAGGAGCTCATTTTAGTGTTTGGACAGGAGCTTGTAATAATTTACAAGCTGTTGGTTGTAGTGTTGATGGTGCTGCAGTATTAGAACAAATGAACGCAGGGCAAACG
This sequence comes from Bacteroidota bacterium, assembly GCA_947474485.1. Lineage (GTDB taxonomy): Bacteria > Bacteroidota > Bacteroidia > B-17B0 > Aurantibacillaceae > JADJDM01. The sequence continues at coordinate 4,768 of CANJJP010000115.1, forward strand.
TATTTAATTCAAGTAAGTGGTTCAACTTCCACAGCCACTGATGCAAGTTTTACCCTTAATGTTGATAATGATATAGATTGTAATGATTGTTTTAGAAATGGTACACTTACCGTTACGCCTTTACCAACCAATGGTGGGTATGCGCCAGGTACAGCAGTAAATTTTTGTTTCCATGTTGATCAATGGCAGCAGTCAAGTACAAATTGGCTCCACGGCATACAAATGACTTTCGGTAATGGATGGAATGCAGGTTCTCTTACAACAACTCCTCCTGGTTCTTATGGTGGAACTGGAGCTTGGGCATATTATCCTGCTGGTACAACTGCAACTTTAGGTGGCCCACCTGCAACTCCTGTTGCATGGCCAGCTGGTTTTTATTATAACACTGGATTGCCGGGAAATCCTGGTAATAATTTTGGCGACCCAATTCCAGCAGGTAATACAACAACGGCTTATATAATTCCAGCTGCTCAATGGAATTTTTGTTGGAACATAACTGTCTCAGCAACTTGTAACCCTGGTGCTAGTTTAAATGTTACTGTAAACACAAGTGGTGATGGGGAATCAGGTGGTTGGGGTGATCCAGGTTGTGCTGGAGATCCAGCTACAAGCTTCGTTGCGTATTCAGCATGTTGTCCCCCAACAATGACTGCAACTCCTGTTGCTTGTTTTGGTGGTAATACAGGTACTGCTACAGCAACACCTGTAGGATCAAATGGTCCTTATACTTACTCTTGGTCAAACGGACAAACAACTCAAACAGCTACTGGTTTAATTGCAGGTACATATACTGTAAATGTAGTTGACGCTTCTTCTTGTGCGCAAACTGCTACTGTTACTGTTACACAGCCTACACAAATTGCTGCCACCATTACTCCAACAAATCCAACTTGTACTGGAACTGGTACTATTGCGGTTACAGCATTATCAGGCGGAGCAACCCCTTATGATATTTCAATTGATAATGGTTCCAACTATACAATTAACAATATAACTGCTAATCAAACTATCACAGGATTATCAGCAGGTTCTTATACAGTTGTAGTTAGAGATAATAATGGATGTACACTTACTTTTCCTGTTACTACACTTACAGCAACAGGTTCTGTCGTTGCATCTTTTGCAGTTCCAGCTGCACAATGTTTAACTGGAAACAGCTATTCATTTACCCCCCTAACTGCAGGTTCCACAGCTGGTTCTATTGTTGCAGGTACAACTACCTATGATTTTGATTTTGGTAATGGTAATAATCCTGCAGCCACTACTTCTATAGCAGCTCAAACTGTTACATATGCCGCAGCAGGTACGTACAC
>CANJJP010000116.1 GCA_947474485.1 Bacteroidota bacterium
CGCATACAGCCCATTTGATGAATTTATGTAAAGGAACAAAAGCGAAAGTAATTGATACACGTAAAACAACTCCAGGCTTCCGTTTTTTCGAAAAATGGGCTGTAGTTATTGGGGGCGGGGCAAATCATAGATATGGGTTGTTTGATATGATTTTGATAAAAGATAATCACATCGATTTTGCTGGAGGAATTGTTGAGGCAATCGACGCAGTTCATACATATCAGAAAAAAAATAAAAAGAAACTAAAAGTTGAAATAGAAGTTAGAAGTTTAAAAGATATTAAACTAGTTCTTTCCAAAGGAGGAGTTAACCGCATTTTAATCGACAATTTCACTCCACAAGAAACAAAGGAGGCAATCCAACTTATTGGAAATAAATTTGATACTGAGTCTTCTGGAGGTATAAATGAGAAAAATATTGCAAAATACGCTGCTTCTGGAGTCGATTTTATTTCTGTTGGTGCTCTTACTCATCATGTAAAAAGCCTTGATTTAAGTTTAAAAGCAGTTAAATAGCTGAAATTTCCCCAAATTTATCTGATTTGCTTAAGATAAAAGGAAATAAAATCCCTAAATTTTTGACTCAACCTTGAATCCCCCTATTTAAGAGGAATTTGAACCATTTTGAGCTCACCTCCATTATTAAAATTAGTTTTTTTACTATTTTTCAACAAAAAAACACACACAATATTTGAATTTATATTTTCTTTGTTTATCTTTGTTTCTTAATATTAGTGTATTCAAAGCATTTTTTTAAAATATTTTAACAGAAATAACATGAGAAAAACCCTTACCAAACTTGCAGTTGCCGTAACCGGATTGTTTTCCGCAGCCTACGCTCAACAAGATCCTCAGTTTACTCAATTCATGCATGTTAAGCAAGCGTATAATGGCGCTCAAGCTGGAACTAATGGCGCAATGTGTTTTAATGGTATGTTCCGTCAGCAATGGGTAAGTTTTCCTGGCGCTCCAAGAACAGGATTATTCACTTTTGATATGCCAGTTGCAGTAATTCATGGTGGTGTTGGTTTGTTTATTGCAAATGACAAATTAGGTAATGATAATACAACAATGGCTCGTGCTTCATACTCTTTCCATATTTATGGATTAGGAGGAAATGGTACAGGTAAATTAGCGATTGGTTTAGATGCAGGTATTCTTCAAAAAAGAATTTCTGGTAACTGGACTCCGCCACAAACATTAAATGATCCTTCTATTCCAAATAATACAACTACAGGTGCGCCTAACTTAAACAAGTTAAGTCCTGATTTTGGATTTAGTTTGTACTATACTATTCCGAATAAAATGTATGTTGGTTTATCAACTACACACATTGCTGGTCAAGATTTAAAAGGTGCTACTGGAACAGGTACACCTGGTACCCCTGGTTACAAATTGTCATTTGATATTGCGCGACACTACTATGCAATTGCTGGTTATACTTTCTCTTTTGATGGTGGAACACACAAGGTAACTCCAAATATTAAAGTTAAGTCTGACGGGGCTGCTACTATATTAGATGTTAATGCAACTTATATGTGGAACAATATGGTATGGGCAGGTGCAACTTACCGTGTTCAAGATGCAATCGCTCCTATGTTAGGTATGATGACAAAATTCGGTCTTAAAGTTGGTTATTCTTATGATTTAACTTTATCTAAGATTAATGGATATAGTTCTGGTACTCATGAAATCATGTTAGGATATTGCTTTAAGAGCGCTAAGCCGCCTAAAGTTTCAAGTCATACTAACGTGAGATTTTTGGAAGATTAAAAATAATTTTAGAATTTTGTAACCTTTAAAAAAAAAGTTCGTTGAAACCTGTTACTACTAACTTAAATTTGTTAATAACTTTTAATTGAGTTTGGCGTAATTTTAGAAGTAGAAGCGAGTTATAAGAAACAAGAGAATAAAAACTTTTGTTTTATAAACTAAACAAAAACGAAAATGAAAAAACTGTTGGTAATAGCAGCATCGGCAATGGCGGTAATATCTGGGTGTACTCAGTACCCTGGTGAATTAGTTGGTGTGAAAGGGCGTGAAGAGTGGTTTCAGCCTGATCCTTATGGTACATTGTACATCCCAATGGGAGCGTACCACATGGGGCCGAGTGATGAGGAAGTAACATATGCCCACACAGCGAAATCTAAAATGGTTTCTGTACAGGCTTTTTATATTGATGATGCAGAGATTTCGAATAACGAATATCGCCAGTTCGTTTATTGGGTGCGTGATTCTATTGCTCGTGTTTTATTAGCACAAGGAACAAATGGTAATACTGAAACAGATGATTTCAAAATCCCTACTGATCCAGATTGGTTAGAAATGTTCCCAGTATATAAAGGTGATGTTAATATTCAACCAAATAACTTACACCCTAATTATTATTTAAATTGGGACCCAAAAATTAAGTGGCAAAACGATGAGGCTGAATATCAATTGGATTTAAATCCTCTTTATTTAGAGCCTAAAGAGCGTTTCTACAACAGAAAAGAAATTGATTCTCGTAAATTGAATTTTGAATATTACAGAATTGATATACGCTTAGCTGCTGCTAAAAACAATCGGTTTTTACCAAACAAATCAGCTGACGCGGCTACTAACAAATATAAGGTTGCTGAATATAATAATGGTATTTATGACAACTCTGCACCAACTAATGATAACGTAACTGCAGGTTATACGGAGCCTGTTGGAGATCCGAATGCAACTCCAGGTGCGCTTGGTGCTGTACCAACGGCAAATGTGCCTAAAGGAGCGCTTGGTCAGTATGAGGTTGAAGATAGAGTTGCAGTAGGTAATAATAGTCCTTACGTGCCACGTTCACGCAAAGGTGTTGATAGAAGTGTTTTCATTGTAAAAGATATTATTAATGTTTATCCAGATACTTTAGCTTGGGTTCATGATTTCACTTATTCTTTTAATGAACCAATGACAAATATGTATTTTTGGCATCCAGCTTACGATAACTATCCGGTTGTTGGTGTAACTTGGAAACAAGCCCGTGCTTTTTGTATTTGGAGAACAAATTTATTAAATGATTTCTTATTAGGTGGCGGACAATCTATAGTTAATGATTTCCGTTTACCAACAGAAGCTGAGTGGGAATATGCTGCGCGTGGTGGTAATGATTTATCTCCATATCCTTGGGGCGGACCATACATTCGTAATGCTCGTGGTTGTTTCTTAGGTAACTTTAAACCAATGAGAGGTTCTTATATTGATGATGGTGGTTTCCACACTGTGCCAATTTATTCTTATAACCCTAACGATTATGGTTTATATTGTATGGCCGGTAATGCATCTGAGTGGATTGATGATGCTTATGATGAATCAGCTTATGATTTAGCTCATGACTTGAATCCTTCTTATAAATTTGAAGCAGATGATAAAGATCCTAATGTTTTAAAGCGTAAGGTAATTCGTGGTGGTTCTTGGAAGGATGTAGGTTATTATTTACAAACTAGTACTCGTACTTATGAGTACCAAGATACAGCAAAATGTTATTTAGGTTTCCGTTGTGTAATGACTTATTTAGGTCGTGCAAAAGGAGACGAGATTTAACATAAACCCAGTTCCATTATTTTTCAACAAATTTATTTTTAATTTGAATAATTAGAAATTGTGTGTACATTTCGGAACTTTTTAAAAGTGAAATTAAAACCAAATAAACTAATAACAAACAAACAAAACAAGTAAAGCTATGAGCAGTAAATTACCTAAAGTAACCGGCTTCAAGAGACTTCTTCACGTTGTAGCGTCAGGTGGATCAGCAGTCGTAATCGTTGGAGCACTATTCAAAATTATGCATTGGCCTGGGGCGTCTATAATGTTAACGGTAGGTCTATTAATTGAGGCAGCAATTTTCATGCTTTATGCGTTTGATATTCCTCATGAGGAGTGGGATTGGTCTTTACCTTATCCTGAGTTAGTTGATATGGGCGGGCATCATCAAGAAGAAGAGCAAGAAGAAGATGCTAAAGGTTCTTTAACTGCGCAGTTAGATAATATGTTGGAGCAAGCTAAAATTGGCCCTGAATTAATTGAAAGTTTAGGTACAAGTATGCGTTCATTAAGTGATAACGCTAGTAAAATGGCTGACATTTCAAATGCTGCTGCTGCAACAAATGATTATGTTGATAGCGTAAAATCTGCTGCTAAAAATGTAAGTTCTTTATCAGATTCTTATAACAAAGCTGCTGAGTCATTAATGGGATTATCTGTATCTAACGATGCTGGTATTTCTTTTGGTGACCAATTAAGTAAAGTTTCTAAAAACCTTTCTGCATTAAACGCTTCTTATGAATTACAATTACAAGGTAGTCAAGAACATTTAAAGGCAACTTCTGTTTTCTATGATGGATTAGCTGATTTAATGAAGAATTTAAATGATTCAGTTGAAGATACTCGTAAGTACAAAACTGAAATCGCTACGTTGTCAACTAACTTAGGTGCTTTAAATAATATTTATGGCAACATGTTAACTGCAATGAATTTCAAGAATAACGGTTAATAAAAAATACTCAAAGAAAAGTGTAACTTTTACACTTTTCTTTGTTATAGTAATTAAAGAAGTTTATAACTAAAATAATATTTAGAAAAAATGGCAGGAGGAGGCAAAGAAACCCCTAGACAAAAGATGATTGGTTTAATGTACCTAGTACTTACTGCTCTTTTGGCTATGAACGTGTCTAAGGATATTTTAAAGGCTTTCGTTACCGTTAACGATAACTTAGAACGTACAAATAAAAATTTTGATAGTAATACTCAAAAGGTATTAAAAGCATTTGATGAGTCTGCAAAGTCTAATCCAAGTGCATTGCCTTATTACAAGAAAGCTCAAGAAGCAACAAAACTTACAGCCGAAGTTTTTGAATATATCGAAAAGATTAAGCATTTCGTAATGGATGAAACTGAGAAAATGCAAAAGAAAGATACTTTGCGTTTAAAATATGCTAATGCAAAGGACAATTACGATGAACCTACACGCTTATTAATTGGAGATGATGAAACTAAGCCAAAGTCAGGTGAGTTTACTGCTAGCGACTTAAGAGGAAAACTAAACGGTGTTCACGATAAGTTAATTGCTATGATTGAATCAATGCAAAAAGATAAAACCACTCAATTCTTGCCTGATGATTACAAAGCTTTGAAAGAAAAGATTGGAACATTAAAAGTTGTTGATCCAACTGAGACAGAAGACGGCGCAAAGCAAACATGGGAAATTTTTAATTTTTATCATTTACCATTAGCGGGTGTTGTAACTAACTTGTCTCAAATGCAATCAGATTTAAAAAACGTTGAATCTGAAATTGTTTCTCAGTTTTCTGGTGCAAGTGGTAAAATATCAATTAAATTTAACCAATTATCTGCAAAGGTAGTAGCGCCTTCTAGTTATATACAAGCTGGTCAACCTTACAAAGCAGATATTTTTATCGCAGCATCATCTTCTGATTTTAAAGAAGAAAATATGCAAATTTTAATTGGAGTGGATTCAGCTGCAGCTTCTAAAGGAGCTACTGGAACACCTGTGAAACTTGAAAACGGTATGGGTAAGTATGAAGTTGGAACAGGTGGACAAGGTGTTCAAACTTACAGTGGAGTTATTAAATTTAAGAAACCTACTGGTGACTATGATTATTATCCGTTTACTCAAGAATATATGGTTGCAGCTCCTGCTGTTGCTGTTGAAGCAGAGAAAATGAATGTTTTTTATATTGGTGTGGAGAATCCTATAGCAGTTTCTGCAGCGGGTGTTTCTCCAACTGATTTACTTGTAAATCCAAGTGGTGGTGGAGTAACTAAAACTGGTGGAGCAGGTGGAAAATTCGTTCTTAAATTCACAAGTCCTGGAGAGTGTTTAATTAGTGTTTCTGCTAAAACTAAGGATGGTACAAAACCTCAAGGTGCTCCTAAGAAATTCCGTGTAAAAACAATTCCAAATCCAATTGCAAAAGTTGGAGGTAAGTTAGCTAATGGTCCAATGACAATGAGTAAATTAGAATTAGCTGGTTTTGGAGGTATTGTTGCTGACATCCCTGGTTTTGAATTCGATGCTCGTTTTAAGGTGATTTC
>CANJJP010000117.1 GCA_947474485.1 Bacteroidota bacterium
AGTTAGTGGCTGCAGGTGCATTAACGGTGTAGTTAGGATAAGCACCAGTTACTGTTGCAGCGCCTGTTCCCGTTAAGGATACTGTTTGATTTGGAGCAGTGTTGGTGATAACAGAACCCGAAGTAATTGAAATACCGGCACCTGCTGTGTATGTTGGAATGGTGATCGTATTTCCGTTTGCTATACTGATACTATTTCCTGTAATACTTAAAGTTTGAGTATCAGAACCTGTTGGTAAAACGATGGTATTACCATTAGAAATACTAACTGAGTTACCAGCAATACTTAATGATTGCGATGGAATAGTTACTGAATTTCCATTAGCAATGGTTAAGGTTCTGCCAGACACACTCAAGGTTTGTGAATCTGTACTGACAGGAATTGTAATCGTGTTACCATTGGCAATACTAATTGAATTACTGTTAATGCTCAATGTTTGAGAATCTGTGCTAATCGGTAAAACCACATTATTGCCATTAGCAATACTTAAGGTATTACTTGTTAAACTCAAGGTTTGCGCATCATTATCAGCTGGTAAGGTGATGCTATTACCGTTTGAAATATTAACTGTTCTACCAGCAATGCTTAATGTTTGAGAATCAGTACTGATAGGTAATACTACATTATTAGCACCTGTAATACTTAATGTATTGCTTGATAAACTAAGTGATTGACTAGGAGAAGCGATTGTGTAATTTGGTGCCGTACCTGTAACATTTATATTAGATGAACCAGTAATTGTTGTTTGTGGAGTTGCCGCTGGTGCATTAACAGTATAGTTAGGATATGCTCCTGTTACTGTTGCTGCTCCTGTACCTGATAAAGTTACTGTTTGGTTTGGAGCAGTATTAGTAATGATTGAACCAGAATTTATGGCAATACCAGTTCCTGCTGTATAGGTTGGGTATGTTGGTAATATAATGCTATTTCCATTTGCAATGGAAACTGTATTTCCGGCGATACTTAAAGTTTGAGAATCAGCACCTGTTGGTAATGTTACCGAATTACTTCCAGAAATGCTTAATGTATTTCCAGTAACACTTAATGATTGAGTCGAAGCTGGGCCAGTTGCTCCTGTAGCGCCATTACACACATATTTAGTTAAAGCTCCAATTATCTCAGCTGCATCTAATATACTGTTGTTATTAGCATCTAATCCATATTCTAATTTTACACCACCCGTTGCACAATTAGGGCCTGCGGTTTCAGTAGTTGTGTTTACTAAAGAATTAAAACCATTAGTTCCATTAGTACCATTGGTTCCTGCTGCACCATTCGTTCCATTGGTACCGTTTGTGCCATTATTACCATTGGTTCCATTAGTACCGTTTGTTCCGTTGCATATATATTGCGTTAAAGCACTTACAATTTCTCCTGCATCTAAAAAATTATTATTGTTTGCGTCTAAACCATATTCTAATTTAACACCTCCAGTAGAACAATTTACACCTGCAGATTCAATGGTTGTGGATACTAGTGAATTAAATCCATTTGTTCCATTAGTTCCGTTTGTACCGTTTGTTCCATTAGTTCCAGCAGTACCTGTTGCGCCTACTGCTCCGTTGCAGATATATTTAGTTAAGCTACTATTTACTTCTCCTAAATCTAAAACGCCGTTAGCATTTGCATCTAATCCATATTCAACCATGATACCACCTGTTGCACAATTTGCTCCAGCTAGCTCTATAGTTGTAGAAACTAAAGTGTTTGAACCGTTAGATGAACCATTACAAACGTATTTAGTTAAAGAAGAATTTATTTCTGCTGCATCTAAATTGCCATTATTATTGGCATCTAAACCATATTCTACTTTTAATCCACCTGTTGGGCAATTTGCGCCTGCTGCTTCAGGATTGATAGATATTAATGAATTATTTCCATTAGCGCCATTTGTTCCATTATTCCCTGTAGTTCCTATTGCACCATTACAAACATATTGAGTTAATGCAGTTATAATTTCTCCAGCATCAAGCGTATTATTGTTGTTTGCATCTATACCATATTCTGTTTTAAAGCCTCCTGTTGTGCAATTAGTGCCAGCAGTTTCGGGTGTTGTTTTTATTAATGAATTTAAACCATTAGTTCCGTTCGTGCCATTAATACCATTGGTTCCGTTTGTTCCGTTTGTTCCAGGGTTACCCTGTGGTCCTTGAGGGCCAGCTGGTCCAGCATTTGCAGTACTCGTATTTAAAGCGTAAAAGGCATAAGGGACAGCCATAAACTGCTGAATACTCATGGTTTTAAAATCACCATTATTATTTAAATCTAACTCTACTTTTAAAAATTGATTTGCTGTAGACCAAGGAATATCAATTAAAGCGGTGTAGGTACCAACAGATGTATTTTGACCATCACCAATGATTAATGAAAACAACCCAAATTTATCTGTACTAGTGATATGGGTTTCTTGATACAAATTAGCACCATTTTGACCGCCACCTAAAATGGTGAATTTAACGCCAATGGTTTTTTCGGCTAATGGTTGACCACTATTGTCCATACCAGCAATTTCTTTCCCATCCGCATCAATAGCTACCGCTTGATAATTAATGCCTCGAAGCTGAGCAAACGTTTTTTGCGCAGCAAATAAGGCTAAAAAAAATACAACTGTTTTTAAAAATGTTTTCATGTTTATATATTAATACGTGATTTTTTTATTTACTTATTTATTTTCCTTCTTGAACCCATTTTGGGGAAAGCTTACTTATTTTAATGGCAGCACCTAAGGTTATAAAATAGGCTCTGTTAAATAATTGTTGTTTTGAAGTTGTTTCATTGTTTTGTAAACCATATAAATAGCTGCCTTCTGCATAAATAGAAAACAAGTCGGACAAAGGAACTTTAATTCCTAACGAAGCATTTACACCATAATCGGAATTTTTGATGGTTTTGTTTTTTACCATATCATAATTCATTGTATTTACAGTTTGATATGCTTTGGTTAAAAAAGAATAATAAGGCGTTAGCATGATATATGGTTTTACTCTCCATTTATTAAACATATATCCTATGCTTATTTTAGCATCTATATATTGTAAGTGCCAGCTATAGCTATCATTGTTACTTGTTAAAGTCGATCCGGCTTTTCTCATTCCTGCCCCAACTTTAAATAGCAAGTTCTTTTTAGTGGTGCGTTGAAATGAGAGTCCATAAGCTCCTCCAGTAATGCTTAAATAGTCTTTATCTATTTCGCCTGAACTATTTACAAATTTGAAATTTGAAATAACTTGAGATCCTTCTATGTTAATTTCATTTTGAGAAATGGCATGTCCACAAAGTAATATGGCAATAAAAACATAGGATGTTTTAATAAGTAGTGGTTTGATCATAAATTAACGGTATAAAATTATTTTAGACGTGAAAGTTTTATCGTTATTGATTACTTTTAAAAAGTAAGCTCCATTTGCCCAGTTATTGCAGGCTACTTGATGTTTGGTGAAATTTGATAATTCTGTTTGGTAAACTATTTTGCCAAGTCCATCATGAATGGAAATTATCACATGATCTAATAAAATATCTGAACTTAGATTTAAAAAAAATGAGACAGGGTTAGGATAAACATTTAATGAAAAAGAAGATTCAATCGATTCCATGCTAAAAATTGGTTGTTGAAAACCAGGACGAAATGAAACTTCAGGATTGTAAGTTGCATAGGTTTGGTAAGGCTGCCCTATTGTTTGTCTGATAATTTGTTTATCTTGAGTCACCGAATTACCTGAACTGGATATTGTTTGTCTTTGAATTGACTGAGCATTCATGATTTGACACATCAAACCCAATAAACCAACCAAAATAATGTTAATCTTTATCGCAAACATGGATTTTTTTTTCATATTTTAATGCATAAAGATACAATAAAATTAAGTCGGATGCTCTAAATGCTAAAAAACCCAATTTAAAACAAAAAAGCATCTTATAATTGTTTAACCCGTCATTTTTTGGTAAAAAACGCATTATTCGAATTTATGTGCTTCGAGATAAAAAAATAGTAATGAGCTAGTTGAGATTATTTCTATTAATAAGGATAAATTTAACTCTTAATAATTAGGTGTTTTTTAATTTTATTAATCAGGTCATTGAATATTTTTTTTGAATTAAAAACGATTGTAACAACTAATAACATCACTTAGCTGATGTCATTTTTTTAAATATTTATAACCTTTACAAAATAATAAAAGGTGGGTTAAAAAAAAACGCTTAAAACTTCCATTGGAAATTAAAATTCATTTTTTGAATAATTACTGCTGGGACAAAACATTAGAGAAGCAATATAAGTCAATTTTAAAACAAAATTTAATAGCCCAGTTTCTTTTTCACTTTGGACTATTTTTAATCTAAACGTAAACAATTGATAACAGCGAACCTCTCTCTTAATTTGTTCTCAACCCTTGAATCGCAAATACCTGTTCTGCAACAATTTCTAAACGAACTGATGTTTTTTTAATGTATTTACGAAATTCAACTTCGGTTTGATGCCCGCTTATGCTCATAATTGCAGCAATAGAAACACCTTCATTATAAAAATTGGTACAAAAACTTCTTCTTCCAGCATGGCTACTCATTAATTCATATTTAGGAACATCTCTAATAATAGTTTCATGCCCTCTAATTTCCCTTATGCGCTCTAATCCTCTTAATCCAGCCTTATGTGCAACAATCTTAAGTACATCATTAAATTCTTTCGCAGAAAGTTTAGGGAGATTAAATTTATATTTCTCTAATATTTGTTGAGCAATAGGGTGAATTGCAAATTCAATTTTATGATCTGTTTTTTTGGCTCTGCCGTTGTATACTATAAACTCTTTACCCGCAATATTTTTTTTAGTAAAAAAGTGCGGCTCAAGTTTATTTAAATCACTATACCGCATTCCTAAAAAGCAATTTAAGACATACTTATCCCTAACAAGTATTTCAGTTTTTTTTGTTAACTGCTCGTCATACAACATTTGAATTTCATTAAAGTCTGTATAAACAGTATCCACATCCTTTTTTTCTGATTTAATGCCATTCCATGTAAATGGTAAAACAAATCCAGATTCTATGGCAGTTGTAACAATCTGTTTGAGTGTTTTAATTTGTTTATCAATATAATTTATTTTGTAATTTTTTTCTACTTTGTTTGCTTTCGATCCCACAGTAAATTTTGCAGTATACATGTATTCACGAAAACTTTCAATGAACTTAAGGTTTACTTCCTCAAAACTTAATTTTTTATCTGCCTTAAGATTTGTTCTCGATTTTTGTGAGCTACTAAGTTTCTGCCATTCCGTTAAATGTTTTTTTGAGACAAGATTAAATGCTACCAAAACAAGTTTTTTAACTTGGTTCAATCTCTGAAGATTGCGTTTTTTATCCTTTTTTTTGTCGAGGTAAAAATCCATAAAACTTGTAAAGTCATTTATCGCATCCTCCTTTTTCTCAATATAATCCTTTTTGAAAGCTTTATCCAATTGAATCTGGATTGCTTCCTTTGTTAACCTAATTTTATCAGCCTGAAACGTCTCTATGATTCTATTGGTTTCATTTTTCCAATTATCAAGGTACTTATTGATAATATCATAATTTTCTTCGCCAGATAGAACTGCCTGTTTGGTTGAAGACCAATTTTTTGTGTGGATTGTTTTGCCTGTATATAATTTAAACGGAACGCCGTTTTTCATAAATTCAGTCATCAAAGATGATTTTATGGCATCTGGTCTTTTTAATTTAAGTTTGTAAAACATAATTAGTATTTTTGTAAACAAAATTAGTTCAAACATAAATACACAAGTATAAAAGTTATCCTACTCTGGGGTGAAGCTGGGGGTGAAATAACTTAATAAACGGAAAATAAACCGGAAATAAACATTTGAATAAAAAGGGCTGTAAGCCTTACCAATCAATAAACGAGGAGTAAATTGAAAGTAATAATAAAACGCGTATAAAAGTTCCTATTTCTCCGCAACGCAGCACTACAAATTCAGGTAGCAGGGCACTCTATTGCATAACAAAGCCTGCTATTACTTATAGCAGGCTTTGTTATTTAGGAGTCATGCTGAATTAGATTCAGCATCTC
>CANJJP010000118.1 GCA_947474485.1 Bacteroidota bacterium
CAGGGGCAATATCTTTTATTTTCTTTTTTATAATTTCAATTTCAGCAGCGTATTGCGGAAAACTTTTTGCTAATGAGTTTAATACACCTTGCTCTAAATTAGAATCGTAAACAATAATAGTATTGATGTGTTCCAGTTTTTTTATGCAGGCTAAAATAAATTCTTCGCGCGGGTCTTTACCGGGTTGCGCATAAAAATAATCGTGTGTAAGTTTCGCGCCTTGCTCTTTTATTTCGTGTAATGAAAATAAAAATGGAACTTGCTGATAAGGCTTTGTGTTTGCAAACACAGGTATTGCAGGCGTGTACAATTCAATGTCGAAAAAACCAATTGGATAATTTACCTCTTTTAAAAACGAATTAATTTTATCTTTATCAATAATCTCTGTATTACTTTGTACTGCCTTCACTTGCTTTTGTGTGTTAGTGGGTAAGCCTTCAAAATCAGTAATATCAGTTAAGGTTTTTATGCCCGAGTGATATAACTCAACTTGTTTTCCAACGGTAACATTACTTAATAAAAACACACTTTGTTCAGGAACATTTTTCCAGCAAGTCCCAAAAAAATCGCATTTGTAAGGACGAAAGCATTGCTCACCCACTTTAATATCTGGGCTGCTAGGGTTTTCTATTGTGGCTTTTGCTTGTTTAATTCTATCAGCAATAAAATCCCAATTAGATATAGCATCTTTTTTTACTGTGCAAAATTTAAAAAGTGCATCAACATTTAGTTTGCCTTCATAAACATAATCGCCATTTATGGTTACCAAATTGATATCTTCTAATTCGGGAATACAATTTTTAATAACGTAGTATTGTAAGCTAGCATCAAGTACATAGGCAGCGCTAATTTTAAGCGAGCTTTTTACTTCGTAAGCATACCATTTGTTGTCTTTCTTTACCAATATATCTAAGGCAACAAGCACATCATCAAAAATAAATGCAGCTTCATAAATTATTTCTTGCCCAGCTGCAATCAGCTCTTTAGTGCGCTCAACCGATTCGTCAAACTTTTTTATTGACGAGGGTGAAACATCTATACCACCCGGAAACAACTGCTGGGCAAGTAAACCAACATCATTACCTCTATTAAAGATGGCCTGTTTATCTTTTGAAATAGGATCTTTTAATGTGTAGTGATACTTGTATAAATGAAATGCCTTTAAGCACTGAACACTTTTTACGAAACTGGATTTGCTTAAAATATAATTTGGCACGAGTCACCGAAAATAATTAAAATTAAACAAAGACATTAATTTTATTGATTTATTTTGAAGATTAACATCAAGTAATTGTATATCATGTAGTTGTGAATTTCGTTCACGAACTAAGTGTTGGTTTTTTAAGCAATAAATAGTTAACTATTTGATTTTCATTTATTAGTAGATTTATGGATAAAAAAAAGGGTTTTGTCTAAAAAATGACAAAACCCTTTTAGATTATAGTAAATTTGAATTGTAAAACAACGAAACAAATGAAAAAAATATTCTTTTCTCTTATCGCACTTATGCTTACATTGTCTTTGTTTTCAAAAAATTTAGAAGAATCCCCTGAAAAAGATCCAAACATCGAAACTTCTCGTATCAATAATTCAGCATTAACAGTAAAAGTTCCTAAGTATATTTTTTCGGGACTTAATACTAATGTTGAATTAATTTTCGCTGACCCAAACAATGCTAAGCTAATAGAAAACAACTACGAATTGTTTTTCATTATTAACGGTGAAGATGTAAAAGTTACATTTAATAAAAGTGGTGTAGGTTCATTTTCTTATGCATTTAATAACTCAAACAAATTAGATATTTATTTCGAAGATTTCTCGCATTCTGAAAGCCTTCATATTATTCCATTATGGTATATTTTAGCTCCTGTGGGCGCTTTAGTGTTGTTTTTAGGCTTTAAATTAGTTCGCTCTGGAAGAAGAAACAAGATAGTTGTTGAAGCGGAAGAACCTCATGTAAAAGCTATCGAAAAGCAAGAAGTAATTTCAACTCCTATTGCAACCATTAAAAAAGAAAAAGTTACGATAAAAGAAGTGGTTGAGAAAGAAGAAGAAATGTTTGCTTAAACTTCTTTATTTTATTATCAAATATTAAAAAGACCTCTAAATGGAGGTACTTTATTATTATATTTGTTCCTCTATTACATTATTATGGATTCAAACAAAGTACGCAAAACATTTTTAGATTTTTTTAAGTCGAAAGGTCATCTAATTGAGCCATCTGCACCAATGGTTGTTAAAGGCGACCCAACACTAATGTTTAACAATAGTGGTATGGCTCCTTTTAAGGATTTGTTTTTGGGTAATGCACCTATTAAGAATCCTCGCATCGCAGATACTCAAAAATGTTTGCGTGTTAGTGGTAAGCACAATGATTTAGAAGAAGTTGGTGTTGATACCTATCATCATACCATGTTTGAAATGCTCGGTAACTGGAGCTTTGGCGATTACTTTAAAAAAGATGCTATTACTTGGGCTTGGGAACTGCTTACAGAAGTTTATAAAATTGATAAAGATCGTTTGTATGTTACCGTGTTTGAAGGCAGCAAGGAAGAAGGTTTAGCCTTTGACCAAGAAGCATACGATACGTGGAAACAATTTATTGGCGAAGACAGAATATTAAACGGTAATAAAAAGGATAATTTTTGGGAAATGGGCGATACTGGACCTTGCGGACCATGTAGCGAAATTCATTATGATGGACGTTCATTAGCTGAACGTAAAAAAGTAAGCGGGGCAACATTGGTTAATAACGATGATCCTCAAGTAATAGAGATTTGGAATAACGTATTTATGGAGTTCGAGCGCAAGGCTGATGGCTCTTTAGTTAAGCTTCCAAAACAACACGTTGATACAGGTATGGGCTTCGAGCGTTTAGTACGTGTATTACAAAAGAAAAAATCAAATTACGATACGGATGTTTTTATTCCAATACTTGAAAAAATTGAAGAATTAAGTGGTTTACATTACCGTCCAGATGATGAAGAAAAACACAAAGCGCAATTAATTATTAATATTGCAATGCGTGTTATTGCTGATCATATTCGTGCAATTTCTTTTTCTATTGCAGATGGGCAGCTACCTTCTAATACAGGCGCAGGCTATGTAATACGTCGTATTTTGCGCAGAGCAATTCGTTATGGATACCAATCATTAAACATGCGTGAGCCATTTATGTATCGTTTGGTCCCTGCTTTGGCAAATCAAATGGGTGAAGCTTTTCCTGAGTTGAAGGCTCAAAAAATGTTGATTGAAAAAGTAATTAGAGAAGAAGAACTTTCTTTCTTTAAAACCTTAGAGTACGGTTTAAAACGTATAGATAATGTGTGTGTTGAATTATCAAATCAACACAAAGAAAATTCATTAGTGGATGGAAAAGTAGTGTTTGAATTATATGATACTTACGGTTTCCCAGTTGATTTAACTTCGTTAATTGCTCGTGGTTACGGATTGGATATTGATGAGAAATCTTTTTTATCACACTTAGAAGAACAAAAAAATCGCTCACGTGCTGCTGCTACAGTTGATACAGATGATTGGATTTATACTGCAGTACAATGGCGTGGCGAAAAAGGCCAAACAGTTGAGTTTGTTGGTTACGAAACATTAGAGCGCGAAAGTTACATTACACGTTACAGAAAAGTAAAATCTAAAACAAAAGAATTGTTTCAATTGGTATTGGATGTTACCCCTTTTTATGCTGAAAGTGGCGGACAAGTTGGTGATACAGGTATTTTAGATTCTCCAAATGAAATCGTTCAGATTTTAGATACGAAAAAAGAAAATGGTGTTATCATTCATATTACTGATAAATTACCGGAAAATTTAACAGCACATTTTCACGCAAAAGTTGATGCGGAAAAACGCACCTTAACACAAAGTAATCACAGTGCTACACATTTATTGCACGCTGCTTTGCGCAAAGTATTAGGAACGCATGTTGAGCAAAAAGGAAGTTTGGTTAATGAGGAGCATTTACGTTTTGATTTTTCGCATTTTACGAAAGTAACACATGAAGAATTACAACAAATCGAGCGCATTGTAAATGCTAAGATTAGAGAGAATGTAAGTGCTGATATAAAATCAATGCCAATTGATGATGCTAAGAAAACAGGTGCAATGGCATTGTTTGGAGAGAAGTATAGTGATATAGTTCGTGTAGTTACTTTTGATAAAAACTATAGTGTTGAGTTATGTGGTGGAACACACGTGCAATCATCGGGGCAAATTGGCTTCCTAAAAATTACTTCTGAAGGCGCAGTTGCCGCTGGTATTAGAAGGATTGAAGCAATCACTTCCTCTAAGGCAGAAGAGTTCGTGGAACAACAAACAGCTTTGGTTGAGGAAATAAAACATATTTTAAAAGCACCAAAGGACATCACAAAAAGTTTGCAAAGCTTAGTAGATGAAAATCATAATTTGCAAAAACAATTGCAATACTTGATGAAGGAAAAAGGTCAAGAAATTAAAAAATACCTTAGTTCAAAAACACAAGAAAAAAATGGCTTTACATTAATTGCTGAACGCATTGAATTAGATAGTACAGAAGAAGTTAAAAATGTTTTATTCGAGCTTCGCACGAAAATTCCTAATTTAGTTTGTATAGTTGGCTGCGAAATTAAAGGTAAGCCAAGTGTTTCTGTAATCATTGCTGATAATTTGGTGAAAGATAAAAACCTAAATGCAGGAACTATTATTCGCGATTTAGCTAAAGAAATTGATGGCGGCGGTGGCGGACAAGCATTTTACGCAACTGCTGGTGGAACTAAATTAGAAGGTTTAACTGCGGCAATAGAAAAAGCAAAAGCGCTTTTCTAGTAAGTTTGTTTGTGGTGAAGAAAATAACGATTTACGATTCTCCAAGGTTTAAAACGCCTAAATCGTTAACTACTTTTTCTCATTGTAAACCAATTTAGCCATCTTCTCATCCTTACGATAAATATCGATGTAACGCTTAAGTCCAGTGCAATCCGCAACGCTTGTGTAATAACGAATGTATATAGGAATTGTTTTCTTTAAATTCATTTGTCGCTGCAATGGAGTTGCGAAATAAGTTGCCAAGGTATCGTATGGTGTTTTCACTGTATCCTCGCGCATTATAAATTTAGCCGTTTCCCAATACTTCTCTAAGCGGATACAGCCATGACTTTGGTAGCGATAAAAAGTTTTAAAATAACGCTTGCTGTTTGTATCGTGTAAATACACTCCGTACTTATTATTAAAATTAAATTTAACAACACCTAAACTATTATCATCACCAATTCGTTGACGGAATTTAAAAGGTAAATTACTTTTATTGTACTTTTTCCAACTAATTTTTTTGGAGTCCATTACTTCTCCTTTTGAATTAATGACTTCAAAATTCTTTCTTCTCAAATAACTACTATCGCGTTGTACTGCAGGTAAAATCTCCTTCCAGGCAATACTGTATGGAACTGTCCAATATGGATAAATAAGCATGTAGTTTATTTTCGCTTTTAAAATCGGGGTTTGTGTTTCGGGTTTACCAACAACAACATTAGAAAATAGAACAAGCGTATCTTTTCCTATTGTTTCCAAAATCTTTTCTTTCTGAGCTTTCTTTAATTTCCAACTTGGGTCTATTTTTCCCTTATTTCTTTCCCATATATGCAAATTTGCAGCAGGTATATTTACCCAAAAATATTTTTCAGGAAATATAGTATTTTCCCAACGCCAACGCTCCATGGCCATTTCCATCAAGCGAATGCTCATTTCTTTTGACACTCCTAATGCTTGCTTGGTTAACTTGCCCAGCTTACCATCAGGCTCTAAATTCATTTTCTTTTGAAATGACTTAATGGCTGCAGCCATCTTTAAACTATCGCTTCCAACAATAATTGTATCATAATCATTAGTTGCGAGCAAACGCTTTTTTAATGAGGCCAAGAAAACAGTTGAATCTTTTATATCAATAAAAGAGATAGAATCCCAATCCGTTTTTTCATTTTCAATGATGTACTTTTTTAATTCTGCTTTTAAGAATTGATATCCTTCATGCTTAGGCTCTAATGAATCA
>CANJJP010000119.1 GCA_947474485.1 Bacteroidota bacterium
ACAGTGAAATTTATGATGAATGAAATAATAATAGGGAACAACAACACACAACTCATTTTTATCACTTTACTTTTATTCCAAACACTTGCTTCTGATTTTTCTTTTAAAATTAAAAACACGAGAATATTAATCAACCAAATCCACAATGTGCCACCCGAAGCGCCAGTATATTCATACCATTGAACCCATGATGATTGAAACGCAAAAACATTTCCTAGGTTTAGCCAAGTCCAACTTAAATCCCACTGCTGATGAAAATACTCGAAACTCAACCAAAAAGGAATAATTATAAAAAGCGACATGTACTTTGGGACATATCTTCCAAACCAAATTGCTAAACGAAATACCCACGTCATAAATAAGGCATTCAACACAAAAGCTAAAACTGCAATTGGACTTGCGTTATAAACCCACCAAGTTGTAGCAACGTTCCATAATAAGAGTGATAAAAATAGTAGCCCAAACTGTTTTATTTTTCTTCGCTTTACGGCATGACGCACATCATAATGCTCCGTAATAAAAAACAAAGGAACAAAAGCAATAAAAATAAAAAATGTGCAATAAGGAAACCAAGAAATGCTTAATAAAAAAGCACTGAGTAAACTTAATATGAGTGGGTGCTTTATTTTCACAATTATATTAAATCAAAAAGATTAGTTACACCAGGATACCTTGCAACTGTAAAACCTTCTGCATACTTCACTCCTATTGCTCTTCCCCAAATACTCATTTTTGCAAATAAACTTTCTATAAACTCTGGGCTCGAAATGGGAGTTTGAGGTTCAGCACTTTTAGGGTCGAAAAACTGAGACGAAAAGCACATTATTGATTCACGTTTTTTCTCAGCATACTCTGTAACATCTACAACAAAATCAGGATGAATGTAATGATCTTGTATATAATGATAAAGTGCTTTGGGCCGCCAAGCAGCTTGTTTTACTCCATTTAACTGCGTTTCTATTTTTGATAACCCTGCATAAAAACAAGCATCCGCAATAAGCTTAGCAGCGCGCCCATGATCAGGGTGACGATCATCAATTGCATTAGCTAATATAATTTCTGGTTGACAAGCTCTAATTACTTTACAAATTTCTTTTATGCTATATTCGTTATTTTCGAAAAAAACATCTTTTAAATCCAATTGCTCACGAAAAGTTAGCCCCAATAATTTTGCCGAATTTTCAGCCTCAACTGTTCTTAACTCGGCACTTCCTCTAGTACCTAATTCTCCTTTGGTTAAATCCAAGATAGCACAGGATTTACCCATACTAATGTGTTTAAGAATTGTACCACTGCATGATAATTCAACATCATCTGGATGAACACCTATGGCTAAAATATCAACTTTTTGCATGGCACTAAATTAGTATTAATTAAACTCAAAATTTTGCTTCCTTACCAATACTTTTATAATAATCAATAATTGGTTGGTAAGGCCCAAATTTATGTTGACTAACTGGGAATGAATCTTGAAAAGGTCCTCCGCCATAGTCATTTGGTTTTGTTTTTATATTGGGATAATCATTTTTAGTAATTGGTTGCGGGCGCATATGAATTGCATCGTCATTAATAAAGGCACTTACATCAAAAGCTTCTTCAATAGTTAATTTTGGCTTATCATAACTAGCAATTTTGTTTGGCATATTTGCATAAATAAATACTCCCAATTTTAAAACACGATGCACACTGCTTCCTGCTTGATAAGCTTTATCACCCCATAGTGGAGGGTTTTCATAACAAACATTATCTAATCTCATTTTCCCTTCACCGTTTGCCCCATGACAAACAGCGCAATCACGTTTATAAACTACTTCTCCTTTAGTTGGGTCAGCAGCTCTTTCAGGGTATTTAACTTTAACTGGGCCATCACCTTTTACGTGTCCATTTACTGGAACCTTTTCACACAGCCATTTCATATAACACTGAATTGCTATTATTTCTTTACTATCCAGTGGCAAATGCTTGCCAATATGTGGGCGTTCGATGCAGTTATTAATACGAGCGCCTAAATTTAAAACTTGATTTTCTCTTGCTCGGTATTGTGGGTATCTTGCATGCGTGCTAAAAAAATTAAAAGCATATGGTTTGGTGCCTGCTTCTAAATGACAATTAGTGCAATTCATTTTATTACCTAAATACTTTCCTACTTTACCTTCTGGACCTATGTAATATGCAGTATTTACGATAAGTTGACGGCCATATCGAACTAATTCGCCAAATTCATTATCAGGGATATCATTTGTATCAGGAACTTTCCAAAGTTCTTCTTCTGAGGCGAGTGAATCAACTGAATTTGCAATTTTAAAAGAACCCGAGTTGTTATTTTCTTTATTATTGCAGTTATTTATAGACAGAATGACAAGTAAAATAAAGAGACTCAGTATAATTTTTTTCATTTGCTTTTTCGGTAAAGTTTACCCTCAATTTATACCCAAAGATAGTGTTAAGTTAAATTATAATCAAATAATGTTTGAGGGCCCATTTACGCAAGGAGCTAAATCATTTACCTTTTTCATTATTTATGATTCAATAAAAAACCCAACAAAAAAAGATTTCTTAATTAAGCAGAAAGAAAAATATCCTATAGCACTGGTAAATGATTTGCCTCTAGGGAAAAAGTACAAATGGTTTTTAGAAACTAAATTAAATGATGGTAAAGTAATAAAGAGTGAATTTCACTATTTCGCGATTTTAAATTCACTCATGATTAACACGAAGCGGTTTAAAGCCGTTCAAAACTATAACAAAAAAGGTAAAATTCTTGATGGATTAATATGGTGTGATCAATACAGATGCGCAGTTAATAGGAGTGGAAAAATTGTTTGGTTTATTCCTGGCGAAAAAAACTCTGAAATTCATGCTAAAGTAATTCGAGACTTTAAGCTCTATCGTGATGGAAGTATAACATTTATAAACCAGCCTAATGCTTTGCGAACTGATATTGATTTAAATACAATTTGGCAAGCGCCATATATAGGGACAATATCTGAGTCAGCAAAAGAAGATTATCATCATGATTTTGAAGTTTTATCTAATGGTAATTACATGATTTTAGGTAACGAAAAAGTTAACTTTAGTAATGAAAGTGAAAAAGACACAATCGTTTCTGAGACTGTTGATTTTTGTAACATTATAGAATTCGATACAACTGGGCAAATAGTTTGGAATTGGCGAATGAAAGACTATTTTCCATATGAGTATTTAATAAATAGTAAACTTGAAAGCCAGAGTGGGATTATAAATCCTCATGCTAATTCATTTTGTGTAGATGAAAAACAAAACGCAATTTATTTGAGCTTTCGCGATATAAGTAGAATTATAAAGATTGATAAAAAAACTAAGAAGATAGTTGCTTCATATGGACTAAAATTAACTGATGATGACACCATTTTTGAAACAGATTTATTTAGATTGCAGCACGATATACAATTAATAAAGGACAATGACTTTTTGATTTTCAACAATAATGAAACTACAAAAGGCAAAACATCTAGTGTCGAAATAATTCATTTACCCAATTCTAAAAAGGACAGTATTTATTCTAAATGGCAGTTTAACTTAAAATGCGATAAACATAGCACAGGAATGGCCCATAGAATGGGTGGAGTTAAAATATTGCCTAATGGAAACTACTTAATATGCGGTGGGTCTTTAAACAGGGTAATTGAGATAAGTCCGAAAAAAAAACTTCTTTGGGATTTTGCATTTAAGCAAATAGACACCTCCGGTTACATTAATGATAAATTTGCGCTATATAGAGTTAATTTCTCACCTTCGTTATATCCCAATTATTTCAGGCCCTATCTAATTTCAAAAAATGAAATTACTATTTGTAATAAGGGTTTTGAAAATGATTATTTTTTAATTCAACTAATAGAAAAAAACGGAAGTGTGTTTTTTTCAATGGAAACAACAGTGGTAAAAAGTAATCAAGAAATAACACTTAGATTACCGTTTGATAATCTTGACGGATTTAAGATTATTGTCATCTCAAAAAATACTGGGAAATCAAAATCAACTTCCTCTAAAATGAATTAACTGTTAAAATTACGTAAGTAACTGACTTACAGATTAAAAAAAATGCAATTAAATACTAGTTTTCCAGATTTGAGCCTCCTTTTTATTTAAATTTGTACCCTATAACTTTAAACAATAAAAAAATGAAAAAAATCTACTTACTAGGTTTAACTTCAATGTTTGCTTTAGCATTAAATGCTCAAACAACATTAAAAGTGGCTAACCCAATTAAAAAAGCAAAAACTATCAGTACAGAGCAATCAACTGATAAGAAAAAGCGTAACACAAGCTCAAACGCTTTAAGAAACAATACTGGTAACAATACAATTGCACAAGTTACTGCTACTATGGGATGTAATACATTATATACAGCAGGTACTACAATGGATATTAATTTAGTTTTAGAAATCACTAACACTAATCCAGAGTATGGCGATTCATTATCTATTACTTTCCCAGCGTCTGTTACGATTAACAGTACTACTAACATGCCAAATTTAGGGCCAGATGACGGTGTAGCTTCTTCTGATGGACCTGAGGCATTCAACTCAATCAATGGTCAAACAATTTCTTGGGGTAACGATGACAACTATTACGGAGGTATTGTACCAAGTGGAGATCCTGCAGGTCCAGGTACTTATCCAATAACAATAAACATTTCAATTGCACCTGGTACTACTGGTGATATCACTTGTGATTTTCATGTTGATGGTGATGAGTTCGTAAGTACAACTAATCCAGTTCCAGCAGCTGATTATGACGGAACTTTCGTTATTAGCGAGCAACAAACTGCTAACGTTACAGCTTTAGGTGCACAATTCTTAACTGTAACAGGTGATGCTTGTGGTTTAACTTCTGATAACTTTGCAATCATTTTCAAAAACAATGGTTTATCTGCTATTACTCCTGGAACTCCTGGTGATTCATTAGTTTATTTAGTAAATGGTGTTACAACTAAAGTTAGTTCAGGTGATGGTGTTAACAGTATCATGACTGACCTTACAGGAACTCCAGTTACTACAGTTGCTGCTGGAGATACTGCAGCAATTATTATTGCTGCTCCAATTGATTTAAGTACTCCTGGAACTACTTACACAGTACAATCAAGTTTAAGTTTCGTTGGTTCAGGTGACGCTAACTCAGCTGATGATGCTGCTGCTGACGTTGTAGTTACTCATTTAACTCCTGTAAATGTTGCTGTTGGTGATTATTTCGACAATTTTGATGCTGGTATTGGAAATTGGGTTGGAGAAGATTTAGATGCTTCAGGTTTATCTATTTTACCTGTAACTACGGGTACTTACCAAGCTTCTGCTGGTGCTTTATGGTTTTTTGAGAACAACGTAAATGGTGCTTTTGACAACTGGGGATTCAGTACTTGTATGGATTTAGTTGCAGGTTCTGTTTATTATGTTAGAGGTTTCGCGCGTTTAACAACTGGATATTTCGGTACTCTTACTTACGCATTATCATCTGATCAAGCGTCTGCAAATGTTACTCAAACTATTGGAACAAGTGCAGTAACAGCAAATAGCACATACACAAAAGATTCAATTTCTTTCACTGCTGCTACATCTGGTACATTCTTCTTAGGATTACACGCTGTTAACACTAATGCTGCAGGTTCAATGTCTATTCGTGTTGAGAATGTTACTGTAGGTTTAGTTCCTCCAGTTGGTATCAAAACAAATATTGCTTCTGACCTAGTTTCTATTTTCCCTAATCCAAATGCTGGTGTTTTCACAGTTAAGGCTACTGAAAACAACTCATCTGTTGCTGTTTACAGCATCATCGGAGAAAATGTTTATTCTTCTTCATTAGTAAAAGGAAACAATACTATCGAGTTAACAAACTTAGCTGCTGGTTCTTACATTGTAAAAATCAACAACGGTGGTACTTTAGTTACTAAGCGTGTTGTTATCAACAAATAATTATTGAATTATCAATAACTGAAAACGGCTGAACAAATGTTCAGCCGTTTTTTTGTGAGAT
>CANJJP010000120.1 GCA_947474485.1 Bacteroidota bacterium
ACGCTTAACATAGAACACATTATTCGCAAATACGATGGTTTTATAACCTATACAAACCTCGCAGGAACCAAAATAAAAAACAATAGTATTCGTGTTACTGAAGACAGTGTTACAAATGTTTACAATTCAAATATGTGGAACGAAATTACATTACGTGTTCCAAATACTAACCTCGACAGCGCGCTAATAGAAATGGACAAGTTGGTTGATTTCCTTGATTCAAGAACGATTACTGCTGATGATGTGAAATTAAAATTAGTGGCGGCGCAACTCAATACTAGACGCAATCAAAAAATGCTAGGCAAATTAGATAAGACTATTGACAAGCAAGGTAAAAAATTGCCGGAAACAATTGATGGATTAAACACACTTGATTACACACAATTAGTCCAAGATGAACAACATTTGAATTTATTGGATTTAAAAGATAAGGTTTCCTATTGCACAGTAAAATTATACATCTACCAACCCCAAACAACTACTTACGAAACAGTAATGTTCCCCTCAGAAATCAAACCATACACGCCTTCATTTGCAACCAAAATGGGTGAGGCAGGGAATTTTGGGTGGTATATTTTACAAGGCATTCTTATGTTTTTTGTTGCAATTTGGTCTTTTGTTTTTCTATTTTTAGTTATTTGGTTTATTGCAAAATGGCTAATAAAAACAAAATTTTTGAGCAGAGTGTTTAATTTTTAATCCTCCCATTAACTGAGCACAAAATAATTATTTACAGCAAAATAAATCGTAAATTTCGGTTTATTTTGCTGTATTATTTTTGATGATTAAAAAGAATCATATTCCATACCTTTTCTATTTGTGTTTCACACTTATTATTTTTTCTTGCAGTAATAATTCTGAAAACATAAGTGAGGGCAAAAAACCAAATGATAAACTTGTTACTTATTCGGAACACATTGCACCAATAATTTACAAAAACTGTGTTACTTGTCATCGCCCAGGAGAAGCGGGACCATTTAATTTACTCACTTTTAATGATGCTGTAAAAGCTGCAAATAAAATAAAATTTGTTACAGAAACGCGCTATATGCCGCCATGGCCTGCGGATCCAAACTACACACATTTTATTGGAGAGAGAACTTTGAGTAATGAAGAAATTAAATTGATACAAGATTGGGTAAAACAAGGCAAACTTCAAGGTGATTCAACTAAAGCGCCACCGCTACCCGTATTTTATGAAGGTTCTTTTTTTGGTAAACCTGATTTAGTTATTAAACTACAAGAATCAGTTTTCTTAAAAGGAACTGGTGCAGATCATTTTTTAACCGTGAAACTCCCATACTCAATTGAGAAGGACACTTTTGTAAGATATTTCGAGTTTGTTCCGAACAAAAGAAAATTTGTTCATCATGTAAATGGCCATTTAATTGGCTACAATGAGAACAGAACTTTTAATCATTTTAAAGGCACTTCTGCCTTGCCAGATGTAAGAACTAATTTTAAGGAACAGTTTTCGAAAATGAATTTAAATTACACAGATAAATTACAACCTGAATTTCCATTGCTTACTCCAAACACAGTCTATTACTTACCTGGCTTTTCACCCCCTGTTTACCCAGATAATATTGGTGGTTACACGCTCAAAAAAAACGGCGCAATTTTATTAGCTAATGTTCATTACGGTCCAACTAATAATGATCTTTACGACTCATCATACATCAATGTTTTCTTCTCGCCCTTCTCACCTAAACGTCCAATAAAAGAATTACAATTAGGTACTTTTGGCATTGCTCCTATTGTTCCTGCATTAATAATTAAGCCTGAACAAATTCAAACCTTCCATACACAATGGCAAACGCCAGAAGACATTTCATTATTATCTGTTAACCCGCACATGCATTTAGTAGGAAAAAAAATGTGGGCTTTTGCAATTAAACCAAACGGAGATACCATTCCAATAATTAAAATAAATAATTGGGATTTTAGATGGCAGTATTATTATACTTTTCCTAAAATTCAAAAAATTCCTGCGGGTACTACTTTACATGTATATGCCACCTATGATAACACTTCTAAAAACCCAAACAATCCATACCACCCGCCAAGAGAGATAAGTGAGGGGGAAGGCAATAAAAGTATGCAAACCACTGAGGAAATGTTACAATTTATTTTCACTTACTTGCCTTATCAGCCAGGCGATGAAAATATTAGTTTAGAGAAGAAACAACCCTAATCTATTATTAGTATTGGTGTAAATTAATCCTGATAAGGAAGTGCGCTATTGTCTTCATCCTTTCTACGCTTGTCCCCTAAAAAGGCTCCTGAGAAATATAATTCCAACCGAAGTCCATACACACTTTGATATTTATTAATATCACTAAATAAACAAATACCTATTCCTAAATCATACTTGTATTTATAAGTAAATTGAACTGCAGCATGAAGTCCAAGTGGATTAAGAGTTTGAGATCGAGTCACATTTAAAGCTGTATCAACAAAGGGTCTATTAATAAATGCGTACGACCCCCCAAGATAACCAGCTAGATTAAATTTTTTTAACTCAAAACGTTTTCCAACTGCTGTATGAATTTGTAAATGGTTGTAATTTCCGAAATAAGGCCCCGCTAAAAACAAACCAGATTGAAAATAAATCTTTTGGATATGATAATTAAAATCTGCGCCAATATTCAAATTTGTGTTTTGAATAAAGTTATTGTAACAAGACCCCCCTCCTACTGTGATGTAATTATTAAATACACTATAACGCTTGCCGTCATATGTAATTTCCTTTTTCCTATCAAATTCCCCTTTAGGCTGAGAAAAAGTAGCCAAGCTAAAAGCAAAAGAAATTGTTATAAAGAATTTAAACTTCATTTGTTGCAAAGGTACTACTATTTTGGTTTTTAAAGTCAATTGAAGTGTAACGATTTAGGTAAACTAAATAAAGTTTATGATTATGCAAAAAACGGGCAAACACAATTGGCAGAAAGTGTTAATAACAATATTGCAGGTTTAGATATTAACGAAAATTACCGCAAAGCAATTAACACTATTTATTTGCAAATAGCTAACGACAGCCTTTATGCGCCCGATAGTTTAGACTTAAGTGCCCTTGATATTATTGCTAAGAGCTGCCCTGAGGCATAAGGAAAAGTGGTAAACGAAGCACGAAACATACTTATGGGCTTGCAACAACAAGTAATTGAATTTACTGATAATTGTAATTTGCAAAATGCAAACAGATTTGTAAAAATAACTGAGCCAAAAAATATAGAAACAATAAATCAATTGTATTACTCATTTAATTTGTATCCCAATCCAAATAATGGTAAATTTACTTTGCAAAGCCTAAGTAGCAAAGAAGTAAGAGCCACTGTTCAGGTTACAGATAAATTAGGCAAAACAATAGTTGAGCAAGCCTTTACTAATAAAGCAGAAATAAGTATTAATGATGCCAATAGTAAAGGAATTTACTTTATAAAAGTAATTAATGAAGAAAACAAAACCTTATACACAGGCAAAGTTATTGTGTATTATTTAGGTTTTTACACATCCAATTATAAGTTCGTACTTATAATTGGATGTTTTTAAATTTATCTTTTATTAAAAAGTTACTATCACCATAGTAATTACTGACAAATAGCGAGGTCATTATTTTAAAATCATTTCACTAAGCTTTATTAAGCCCGTTTCCAAACTTTTCTGCACAACAATAAACTCTTCTTTCTCTTTACCAACGTACATTATAAGCACATCCAGCTGAATTTCTTTCTTCATTAGTTCAGCATACAAATTTGGCTTAGCAAGGCGATATGATTCTCTAATTCTACGCTTCATTAAGTTACGATCAACTGCGCGTTTGTATAAACGTTTTGGAACAGTAATTAATAAACGTGCAGGGTAACCGCTTTCAAATTTATTTACTTTCCAAAAAATTTTAAGTGGGTAAAATGTTTTTGAGCTACCCGATTTATAGAGTAGCTCAATATCTTTTTTGCTGCAAAGTTTTTCTGCTTTCTTAAACGTAAACATTTGTTTAGCGTTTATTTACTTCCTTAATATAATTATCAATTGCTGTTGCCATCGAAGGAGTTTCTTTGGTTGGTGCTGCAATATCTAAACGTAACTTGTGGTTTCTTAATTCCTGGCATGTTGCGAGCCCAAAAGCGCCAATACGTGTATCACCTTGCTTAAAATTAGGGAAGTTTTTAAATAAAGATTTTATTCCCATTGGTGTAAAAAATATTAATACATCGTAATCGAGCTTACCATTAAAATCTGATAAATCAGCACATACAGTGCGATAGAAAGTTGCTTTAGAATAATTCAACTTCATATCATCCATAAAATCTGCAATCTTCTCACGATGAACATCGGATACAGGTAATAAGAATTTTTCGTCTTTGTGCTTCTTAATTACATCAACTAAATCATTAATTGTTTGTTGTCCGTAAAATATTTTACGCTTGCGGTACTGAACATACTTTTGTAAGTAGTAAGCAATTGATTCTGATAAACAAAAATACTTGGTAGTTTCAGGAACTGTATAACGCATTTCGTTGCACATTCTGAAATAATGATCAATGGCAACGCGGCTAGTTAAAATAACAGCATTGTGCTCCATTAAGTTAATACGCTGTGCACGAAAATCGCGAGCAGGAACCGGATCTATTTGTATAAACTGACGAAAATTAATTTTTACGTTATGTTTACGTGCTAATTCCAAAAATGGTGATTTCTCGCTTTCAGGCTTAGGTTGAGAAATTAAAATGGTTCTAACTTTTACACGAGGACTATTTTTATCAGCTTCAACATAAATGGGACCTGGATTGGCAAGTGCCTTTTTAGAAACCTTAGCTGCTTTTTTTTCAGCTACAGGCTTTTCAACTGCAACAACAGGTTTAAGAAGCTTTTCTAATTTACCTTCCTTAACTGGCTTTTGAACTTGTTTATTTGAGCTTAGAGTGACAGCCTTTTTTACTACTGGTTTGGCAACGGCCTTTTTTACTGCTGATTTAGCAACGGCCTTTTTTGCTGAAATATTTTTTTCAACTGCCTTTTTTGCCACCGAAATAGATTTTGCAATTGGCTTTTTTTTGGTTACTTTCCTTGAAGGTGCTGCAACCGACTTTTTGGTGCTTTTATTTTTAGCAGTAGTTGTTTTACCTTTTACTGCCTTTTTTGCTTTTTGCGCCATTGATGAAACCTTTACTTGTTTAGCTGAAAACCAAAATTCCGCTTATCAATATTTTAATTATAACGATTAACGGAATTATTTCCAAGCCGCAAAGGTACAAAAATAAATGAAAAACAGAAACCCCCCCAGAATTAATTAAAATAAGCATACCTCTTACAAGTCGGAGAATGTAAAATGTAGCGCAAACAATAAGTCCTGCAACAATAGATGAAAAATTTGATAATTGAGAATACTCTAAAAAAACCAAGATTGGGTAAAGAAACAAACCTGCTCCTTTAATAGAAAGAAAAGCGTAATAAGCGTATTCATCGGTTAATAAGTGATTTCGAGTAAGCGCACCCATAAGCTTTAAAAAAACAAACTTTACAAAATAAACACTTACCACTAGAAGTAATAAAATCAAATAGAAATAAAATCCATTGAACGAGTAAGGAAACAACATATAATATTCGTTTATTTTTACTAGTAAAAAAGGGAAATTCGCTAAAAATAAAAAAATCAAAATAAGTGAGGAGCCCTTGTTTAAACGGTAATCCTCCCTTATTAGTTGCTTAGCCGCATTAAACGAAAAGAAAGATCGAATGAGAATGAAAAATTTCTTAGGACTAGTAACACGCACCAACACTATTAAACTTAACCCAATCATCAGTATAACGGCAACCCAATAATTTTCATTTTTTAGCATAGGGATTGCCGATTGGTTTTTTACTGCAAGCTGATGTGTAGTGAAAATATGGTTTATGGAAGTAAGATTTATGTGCATACTTGGCAATGTATCTTTAATCGTATCAGTTAATATTTACTTCATCCA
>CANJJP010000121.1 GCA_947474485.1 Bacteroidota bacterium
AAAGGGTGTTGGCAGAAACCCTAAAAATGATGGTAAAAAGAAAGGAGGATTAAAAGTACATATGCTTATAGATGCTAGTCAATCGATTGCTAAGTTTGTGAAAATAACTGAAGCAAAAATGCATGATAAACAGTTTATGAAAGAAATACAAGTTCCCGCATATAGTATGTTGATGTTTGATAAGGCCTATAATTTTTACAGGCAATTTGCTTACTGGACGAATAAGCATATTTATTTTGTAACACGTCAAAAAACAAACGCCATTTATACCGTGATGCAAACACTTGTTGATACTGCGGGTATAAAAAATAAGGCAATGATTTATCGTGAAGAAATAATAGAGGTTATGATTTACAAGAAACGATGGGGAATAGAATTACTATTCAAAAAAATGAAACAAAATTTTCAACTAAGTTATTTTTATTGAGAAAACGAAAATGCTATTTTACAAAAAAAACAGCAGTTAAAAAAGTATTTTCAACAGTTGCTACTTTAATCAGAATACATTTAGTAAGCCTTTAAGTTTTGATAGAACTGATACAAAACACAAAGCGAGCTTGGAAAATACAAACCTCAAAAGTAATGGCAACAACATTATTTGACACATAAATAAATCAGGGGGGAGGTCTCCATTAAAAATTAATTACAAATACAATGAGAATAAGGTTTTTGAGCCCTTTTAATTATTTACACGGTTTATAATGTAAAATTATAGTAACTTTGAAATAATTAAATTGTACAATGGAATCTAAAAAGCCTTTTTTTATCACATTATTGTTTTCGATATTATTTTTGTCGATTTTATCGATTGTAATTTATAATTTAAACAAAACAAAAAATGAGCGTGAGGCAAAAATCCAAACATTAGAATCGTATTTAGTTAATGAGAGTAATTCAATTGAAAGAGTTTCAAAAACGCGTGATTCTTTGGCAGGGCAATTAAAATATTTTAAAAAATATGAATCACTTGTTGACGCAACTTTTTTTAGAGATAGTACAATTAGTTTATTAAAATATAAGGCGGGCGATATTGTTCTTCTAAAACCCGACAGCTCAAAAGTGGTTATAAAAGAGATAATTATTGGCGGAACTCAATATGAGTATTACATTAAATATAAAGTGATTTTGAAAGATCGTTCTCAATTAGAAATAACGCCAGAGTTGTTATACTAGAAAATTAATTCTTTCATCTTCATTTTTAATTTTTTATTAAAAAGTGCTTCACGATTTCATATCCTTATTTTATCCTTCTGTTTGCGCAGCTTGCGGTAATTCCTTGTACAAGCACGAATCTGTGATTTGCAATAAGTGTTATGTTTCTTTACCTCAAAGTAATTATCATAAAAATCCAAACAATCCTTTAGCAACAGTTTTAAAAGGACGTTTCCCATTTGTGGAGGCAAGTGCTTTTTATTTATTTAATAAAGGGAGTAGAGTACAGAGATTACTGCATCAATTGAAATATAAAAACCGACCTGACATTGGTGTTTTAATTGGAGAGTGGATGGCAGAAGGGATGATGGAAAGTGTTTTTGCGAATGCGGATATGATTTTGCCAATTCCTTTGCATCCTAAGCGTCAGTTAAAGAGGGGGTACAATCAAAGTACTCAGTTAGCAAATGGAATGGGAAGCAAATTGGCTATACCCGTGTTGGAAAATCTTTTGTACAGAAAAGCTGAAACGAAAACACAAACAAAAAAAGGCAAATCTGATAGATGGGATAATGTGGAAGAAATTTTTGATGTATATCCAGAAGCTAATTTAGAAGGAAAGAAAGTTATATTAATTGATGATGTAATTACTACTGGCTCTACGATTGAAGCTTGTGCCAACGCTATTCATAAACATGAAAATGTACAATTATATGTGCTTTCTATGGCTTTTGCTGAGTTGTAAAATCACTTTTTTAGCTCAACTTTTTTTTTAGATTTGTTAATATGAAAAACTTAAAGTTTAGTTTGTTCTTAATTACGATGCTTGTTTTATTGAATAAGTTTTCAATGAAAGCGCAAGCAGATACTACAAAAATATTAGATCAGTTAAAATCAATAAATGCTTTACTGCAGACTAATACTGATACTTGCAGGGGTCTTATCTATTCTAATTTAGCTGCGAGCAAAAAAATAGCCTTTAATAAAGGTACTGTTAGAAATTTACTAGCGCTTACTCAATATTATTCTTTTAAAGGTTACAGAGATTCTTCCTTAGCCATTATTCCAGAATTAGAAAAGGAATCCACTAAAAGTAAAGATGTTTATTTACGGGTAAGTGCTAAACTAAAGTGCGCTGTAATTTATAGCGATTTAGGGAACTTTGCACAAGCAACTAAAAAGGCTTTGGAAGCGCAGGTATTAGCGGATTCGATTAGCGACCACAAATTACTTTCAAAAATTTATCATGATTTGGGATTTATTTATAATAATAAGCAATTACTTCCTTCAGCACTTAATTATTTTAAAAAGAGTTTGGAAGAGGCTTATTTAGCAAAAGATACTTTTTCGATAGCAAACACATCGGCACGCATTGGTGGTGTTTTTAATGATATGAAAAGAGGCGACTCAGGATTTGTTTATAATTCTAAATCGCTTTATTACTTCGAAAAGATCGGTATGAAGCGAGGAATTGGTGTTGCATACAACAACCTAGCTGGTTCGGCAGATTTAATGAAAAATTATGCTAAATCATTGGAATATTATACTAAAGCCTTGGAAATAAGAACTGCTTTAGGTGATGAATATGCAATCACCATTCTTAAGTTTAACCTTGGTACAACTAATTATGAATTAAAAAAATATGCATTAGCAAAGGTTTATTTTTTAGATGTATTGAATAGAGCAAAAGAGGAAAGTAATTATGAAATGTTGATGAATACATACAAGCAACTTACTGTTATTGCCCGTGAAACAAATGATGGTAATGCATACATGGAATATGCGGGATCTTATATAGAATTAAAGGATAGTATAACAGCTGCTGAAAACGTAAAGTCAATATCTGAATTACAAAATAAATACGAATCGGAAAAAAAAGAGAAAGATATTTTGTTATTAAAGAAAGAAAATGAGAAGAAAGATGAATTAAATCGGGTGGAGAAAAAGAATAAACTAGTTGTAATTATTTCATCTGTGTTCATTGTTTTGTTAATGGCTGTGTTTGCTCGTATTGTATGGAAGCGATACAAAATAACAATTCGTCAAAAGAATATTATTGAGAAACAGAAACAACAAACTGAATATCAAAAGGTGCTAATTGAAGAAAAGCAAAAGGAAGTAATGGATTCTATTACTTATGCCAAACGCTTGCAAGATGCAATTTTACCATCTTCAGCACATTGGAAAAAATGTATTCCAAATGGTTTTGTTTTGTATAAACCAAAAGACATTGTAGCTGGAGATTTTTATTGGTTAGAGCTTTCAAAAGAAATTAATAAAAACGGAGAAGAAAACGAATTGCTTTTGTTAGCGGCAGCTGATTGCACAGGGCATGGTGTGCCGGGTGCAATGGTAAGTGTAGTGTGTTCTAACGCTCTTAACCGTGCTGTAAAGGAATTTAAATTAAAAGACCCTGCGCTTATCTTAAATAAAGTTCGTGAATTGGTTATCGAAACCTTTGAGCGCAGTGAAAGCGAAGTAAAAGATGGGATGGATATTTCGCTATGTGTGATAAATAAAAAGGAGAAATTACTAAAATGGTCAGGAGCAAATAATCCTCTTTGGATAATAAAACACAACTTAAGTGAACTTGTTGAATACACTCCTGATAAAATGCCAATTGGTAAATACGCAGAGGAAAAAAGTTTTACAACGCATGAAATAAGTTTAGAATTTGGAGATAAACTTTATCTATTCACCGATGGATTTGCTGATCAGTTTGGCGGACCAAAGGGAAAGAAATTTAAATACAAACAATTTCATGATTTAATACTTTCAATTAATTCTTTGGATTTTGTTTCTCAAAAAACTGAGTTAAATAAGATTATCGAAGTTTGGCGTGGAGAATTAGAGCAGTTAGATGATATTTGTGTTATTGGCGTGGGGATATAAAAATTAATCCTCGAAATGTATTTCTAAACAAATAAAATTATTAGTAATTATAAACTCTAGCCATCAAATCTTGTTCTGCCCTTGAAAGGCCAAATTTAGTGGTTTCTTGTTTCGAGTTTTTACTGCGGATTTTACTTGTTTCGAAATTCGAATCATTTATTCATCTTTTAACATTATCATACCTCCTCAAAACCTACCCTTATTTGGTCAAAAATGTTAAATTTGTAGCTTAATTATGTCAAAAGCTAAGTACAGATTTAACCCCAAGTCTTTATCCTACGAAAAGGTAAAAACGAACTGGAAGGAAATTACCTTGCGGGTGCTTTCTTATTTGGCTACTGGAACTGTGTTTGCTGCTGTTACCATTGTGTTGGCGTATAAATTTTTACCATCGCCCAACGAGAAGAAAAAGAATCGTGAGGTAGAAGAGGTGCTTTTGCAATACGAACTTCTGCAAAAAAAGATGGACCAAGTTGATAAAGTAGTTGCCGATTTGGAAGACCGAGATAACAATATTTACCGCGTTATATTTGAAGCCGAGCCAATCCCCAACGAAGTTAGAAATGCTGGTTTTGGTGGCGTTGATAGATACAAAAAACTAGAGGGTTACGATAACTCTGAGCTAATCATAGAAACCACTAAGCGATTGGATAAATTAACCAAACGATTATACATACAATCTAAATCATTTGATGATGTAGTAAAGATGGCAAGAAACAAGCAGCAGCTAATAAATTCGATTCCTGCTATTATGCCAATTAATAATAAGTTTTTGCGTCATGCACCAAGTGGTTTTGGTTGGAGAACTCATCCTATATACAAATCATCCGAGTTTCATCCAGGAATGGACTTTGCTTCGCCTGAAGGAACTCCAATCTATGCAACTGGTGATGGAGTAGTGGAACGTGCAGATAATACGGCACATGGTTATGGTAATCACGTGGTATTAAATCATGGTTATGGTTATCAAACATTATACGGGCATATGAGTAAAATAGCGACTTCGATTGGTAAAAAAGTGAAGCGTGGTGAGTTAATTGGTTATGTTGGAAGTACTGGTTTATCAACCGCGCCACACGTTCATTATGAGGTAATTAAAAATGGTGGAAAAGTAAATCCAATCAACTTCTATTACAACGATCTTTCTCCTGAAGAGTATCAAATTATGTTGGAACTTTCTTCTAAATCAACCCAATCGTTCGATTAATGAACAAAATTGCGAAGCTGGGTTTTACTACAGCTGTTTCATTGGTAATTGCAAACATGGTAGGCACCGGAGTGTTCACCAGTTTGGGATTTCAGGTAATTGATATTAAAAGTCCCTTTGCTATTATTTGTTTGTGGTTGGTGGGCGGTATCATTGCTTTGTGCGGGGCACTAACATACGGAGAAATTGGCGTTGCCTTGCCGCGTTCGGGTGGAGAGTACAATTACCTTTCAAAATTATATCATCCTTTGGTTGGTTTTTTATCGGGATGGGTTTCAATAACAGTTGGTTTTGCAGCGCCAGTTGCGCTTGCCGCTGTTGCTTTAGGAAGCTATGTTTCAAAAATATTTCCGCAAGTATCAGTTAATTTATTAGCAATAACTGTTGTTGGAATTATCACCATGATACACACTACTAATTTAAAAACGGGAAGTGGTTTTCAGCGCATATTTACTTTGTTAAAGGTGATTGTAATTGTTTTCTTTATCATCATGGGTTTTACCTATACGCCCGAACATATTACTATCATTGGCGCGCAGGCAGGTAGCTGGAAAGAAATATTTAGCCCAGCTTTTGCAGTTTCATTAGTATATGTTTCGTATGCGTATAGTGGTTGGAATGCTTCCTCATACATTGCCGAAGAAATTGATAAACCCGAAAAGAATTTGCCCCGCTCATTATTTATAGGAACA
>CANJJP010000122.1 GCA_947474485.1 Bacteroidota bacterium
TATTTAGTTTTTTATTTTTTACAGCAATCAGTAATGTTTGGTCTCAGGCTCCAGCATGTAACTTTGATATGACTTTTCTTGCAACAGGAAGAGATGGTATTTGGCCCGATAGCGCAACCAATTTTGTTAGCGGAAATGTTGGTACACCATATGTTCAAAATATTACTGTAAAAATCCCCTATGACACAACTGCCTTAGTTTTTGGTACTGTGCAAACAGTTAATTTTTTGAGAATTGATTTACAAAGAAATATTACAACACCAGTAAATTATGGTTTGCCTCCAGGTTTAAACATTGCAGTTGGACCAAATGTTACATCAAATGGTACAAATACAACCTATCGATTTCCAGGAAATGATACAAGTTGTATGGTAATTTGGGGTACACCAACCACTGCGGGTACCTATACTGTTTCTTTTACTTTAAAAACCTTTGTTACTCAGTTTCCTTTAACAAGTGTTAGTACTGATGTTGTGGATTATTATAGAATAGTAATTGATTCACCTATTGGTTTAAACGAGACTCCAAATTCTAAATTTGAATTTTTGAATTCATTCCCTAATCCAGCTAACTCAACAGCAACAATTCGTTTCAATTCTCCAAAAAGTACAATTGTTAAACTGTCTGTTTTTAATACTTTAGGAAAAGCTATAATAACAAAATCAATCGATACTAAGCAAGGGGAAAATGATTTTAATTTAAGTGTAAAGGATTTATCGTCAGGTATTTATATTTATTCACTTGAATTAGAAGGTAAAACAATTACTAAAAAATTGATAGTTAGTAAAGATTAATTAATGCAAAAATTTGAAGTTACTATTTTAGGCTCAGGTTCTGCATCACCAACAATTTCTCGAAATCCATCCGCTCAGCTATTAAATATAGCTGAGCGTTTTTTTTTAATCGATTGCGGTGAGGGAACTCAAATTCAACTTAGGAAAAGTAAATTAAGTTGGGCGCGTATCGACCATATTTTTATTTCTCATTTGCATGGCGATCATTATTTGGGATTGCTAGGTTTACTTCAAAGCATGCATTTGCTTGGTAGAAAAAAGGTAATGCATTTGTTTTGTGTTCCTGAGCTTAAAGAGATTATTGATATTCAAAACAAATATTCGGGTACCGAATTGAATTATGAAATCGAATACCATTTTTTAAGTACAAATGGAAAACAATTGATTTTAGAAGACAATAAGGTTAAGGTGTATTCATTTCCTCTTAACCACCGAATACCTTGTTGTGGCTTTTTATTTGAAGAAAAAGTAGGATTAAGAAAAATTAAGAAATACGAGTTTGAACACAGAAATATTTCTTTAGCAGAGATTCACAAGGTAAAGCAAGGAATAAATGCAATTGATAATGACGGTAATGAAATAGATTATAAATTATTGAGTGATTCGGCAGCCGCAACTAAATCCTATGCCTATTGTAGCGATACAAAGTATGATGAACGAACAGTGCAGCACATTAAAGGGGCAACAACCATTTATCATGAATCTACTTTTTTAAAAGATATGATTGATAGGGCCAAAGCTACTTTTCATTCCACCGCTGAGGAAGCTGCAAAAATTGCTCTTGCTGCAGAATCAAAACAATTAATTCTTGGACATTTTTCGGCACGATACGGAGATTTGGAGCCATTTTTATTGGAGGCAGGGGCGGTTTTCAACAATTGTCTATTAGCAAAAGATGGAGAAATAATCACAATTTAATTTGTGAATTCATTTTCTCATTGTATCTTTGTTTAAAATTAGTCTAAATAAGGAAAAAGATGATAAAATTATTAATTGCAGACAACAGTGTACTTGTAAGAGTTGGTTTAAAAGCCCTTTTAAGTGATGTTTCCGATTTTAGTTTTGTTGCTGAAGCAGAAAATGCTTTGGAATTGAAGGAAATTAATAAAACACTGAAACCAGATGTTCTTATTGTTGATACTCATTCTCTTATTCTTTCTAACCCTGATTTAGCACTTCTTAAAAAAGTTAATAAAAAACTTCAAATCCTTGCCATTACTCAAATGCTTTCAAAAGTAGAAATTGAGAATTTACTAAATGGTGAAGTAACCAGTTACTTATTAAAAGAGTGCGACAAACAAGAAATCATTGATGCAATTATCGAAACCAATAAAGGCGAACGTTTTTTATGTGGTAAAGTGGCTCACGTTCTTACTGCACCAAACGAAATTAAAATTACTCCTACTTATTTACAAAATGTTTCTTGCGAAGGTTTACTAGTTACTGAGCGTGAAGCAGATGTAATAAGATACATTGCAGAAGGTTTATCCAACAAACAAATAGCAGATACTTTATGTTTAAGTACACATACTGTTAATACACATCGTAAAAACATCATGAGTAAATTGGGAGTTAACAATACTGCAGGTATTGTTATGTATGCCGTAAAAAATAATATCCTAGAGCACAACCCATACTTATTCTCAAACTAAGTTATTCCACAATTACTTGTTTGCAATAATACTGTAAATCACTCGTTTCATATTTCTTATTTCGTAAATTCGTTTCTTTTTAACTATGATAATTAGAAGCAAAGCACCATTACGTATTGGTTTAGCCGGTGGCGGAACTGATGTTTCTCCTTACTCTGATTTGTATGGCGGGGCAATTTTAAATGCAACTATCGATTTATATGCCTATGCATCACTTGAACCTTTAGATAATGGTAAAATAGAATTTTGCGTGGATGGCACAGATAAATGCTATTTAACACAAAGTGCAAAGGAATTAGAATTGGTAGATGGTTTCGAATTGTTTATTGGAATCTACAATCGTGTTATAAAACAATTTAACCTAGAGCCATTATCTTTTAGATTAACTTCTTACGTTGAAGCTCCGCAAGGTTCAGGCCTTGGAACATCATCAACAATTGTTGTTTCTTTATTAGGTGCTTTTGTTGAGTGGTTAAAACTTCCTTTAGGTAATTACGACATAGCACACTTAGCTTATGAAATTGAACGTGTTGATTTAAACATGGCAGGTGGCAAACAAGATCAGTACGCTGCTACATTTGGTGGATTTAATTTTATGGAATTTTTGGCTAATGATAGAGTTATTGTAAATCCATTAGCATTAAAACCAAAAGTATTATTTGAATTAGAATTTAATTTGCTTTTATACTTTACTGCAACACAGCGTTTATCAGCTCAAATCATAAACGACCAAGTGAAAAATGTGGAGAGTAAAAACGTTGGTGCAATCGACGCTATGCATCATTTAAAGGAGCAAGCCGTAATGATGAAAGAACATTTGCTACGTGGCGATTTAAACAAAATAGGAGAAGTATTACATTTTGGTTGGCAAAATAAAAAGCAAATGGCCAAATCTATTTCCAACACATTAATAGATGATATTTACACAGAAGCGCTTAAAAACGGGGCTACTGGTGGGAAAATATCAGGCGCAGGTGGTGGAGGATTTATGTTTTTTTATTGCCCCGCTGTTACAAAAATTAAAGTTGCAAGGTCATTAGAGCAATTTGGAGGCAGGGTTCAATCTTTCAAATTTACATCTCAAGGATTAACAACTTGGAGTATATAATAACAAAGGCGACCATATTGGTCGCCTTTGTTTGTTTATTGTATATCCAAATCTGATAATTTTATTTTTCGCATTTCATCTTTGGGTATTTCCTTTTTCTTTAATTGTCCGTCTAACTCTTCGTTTGAAGGCGTTTTTTGATTTCCTTGCACTGGGGCAGGTTGCTTATTACCATTATTATTTCCATTTTTCTTATAATCATCATCGTTGTAATTGTTTCCGTAACC
Source organism: Bacteroidota bacterium (assembly GCA_947474485.1). Taxonomy (GTDB): domain Bacteria; phylum Bacteroidota; class Bacteroidia; order B-17B0; family Aurantibacillaceae; genus JADJDM01. The sequence goes on from CANJJP010000122.1 coordinate 3,782, forward strand.
ACCGCCATTATAGCCATTAACATTTCCATAATAATCATCGTCGTCATCCCAATCATCATAACCTGGATTATTAATGGCTGAGTAATTAAAATTAATTGCCTCCCAAGCTAAGTAGCGTGCTCGTTTTGAGTGTTGCATAGCGCCAATATACTCACCTTGATTGTACAAGAATTTTGCATACTGTTGGTGATTTACTGCGTTTGATAAAATCGGGTTGTAAATTCCATTCCATTGCGCTTGTTGTATTGCATTATGAACAATATAAGCTGTTTTGCGAATGGTTCTTCTTGCAACTTTTCTGTATCCATAGCCATTATAACTTCCATAATAATTTCCATAATAATTGTTATAACCGTAATTGTTGCCATATCCGTAACCGTAATTTTGACCTTGATAATAGGGTGGAGGTGCGCCCCAATTTGGTCCGCCACCAATTCCAACATTTATCCACCACTTTTCGTTTCCTTTTGGTTTAGGATTTCCTTGGTTTTGTGCAGGCGATCCTTGATTGTTAAAGCCTGGTTTGGTTTTAGGTTGTTGTGGAACTTGAATGATGTTTTGGGCATTTACCGTTGTAACGGCTAAACTTGCAAGTGCCAAAATGATTGCAAATTGTTTTATAGTTTTCATATTGATTTTTTTAAGCCTTATTGGCTGTATATACATTTTCAATAGCCGTGCCAAAGCACACTAAAATCAACATCACTTTGTAAGTGGTATCTTTTTTGAAATAAGTGGTCAACTAAATCGAAATGATAAATTTCATGTTTTGAATAAATAAAATTAAAATTTGAAAACTAGCTAAAACTCGATATATTTGGGATGTATTATGGAAAAGGAAGATATTCAAGAAACAGTAAAACAGATTTTTTCATCCTTCTTAGAAAAGAATGGACATAGAAAAACATCTGAACGTTTTGCTATTTTAAACGAGATTTATTCCCATGATGGGCATTTCGATATTGAATCGTTGTATGTTTTGATGAAGAATAAAAAGTACCGTGTAAGTAGAGCTACTTTGTATAATACAATTGAAATTTTGTTAGAGTGTGGTTTAGTTACTAAACATCAGTTCGGTAAAAATCAAGCACAGTTCGAACGTTCATACATGTTTAAACAACATGATCATTTAATTTGTTCGGATTGTGAAAAGGTATTTGAATTTTGCGATCCACGTGTTCAGCAAATTCAGCAAATGGCAGAAGACATTTTAAATTTTAATATTAATAGTCACTCATTAAATTTTTATGGAAGTTGCCGCGCTCTTTCAGAAACAGGGAAATGTAAACATCACACCGTAAATAAAAAATAATGTTATTCCACTATAAAATAGCAGTTCAAAAAGATGTTCATGTAATAAACATGGAAGGTGAGTTAATTGAGAAAACTCAAGCTGATCCACTTCTTGAAGATGTTAAAAGAGCTTTGGAAGAAGGTTCAAGAAAGTTTGTTCTCGAATTTTCTAATTTACGATACATGAATAGTAGTGGTTTAGGAATTTTAGTAAAGCTACTTACCAAAATTAGAAATGGTGGAGGTGAGCTAGCTGCTTGTAATTTGAATAAAAAAATTCAAGAGCTTTTAATTATCACTAAGCTTATCCAAATGTTTCATATTGCAGATACACTTGATAAAGCAATTGAAGAGTTATCTCAAAAAAATTAATTTACCCATCAATGTCGGTAAAAGTACTGTTTATTGATTCTAATCACCCTAAAATGCACGAAATTCTTATTGATAAAGGATTTCAATGTGATTTGTTTTGGGATAAAACCAAAGAGGAATTAATTTCAATCATTCCAAACTACGAAGCAATAATTATCAGAAGTAAATTTTTAATTACCAAGGAAATTATTGATACTGCCCCGCATTTAAAGTGCATTGCGCGTGCCGGTGCAGGTATGGAAAATATTGATGTAGAATATGCTGAAAGCAAAGGAATAAAATGCGTTCATGCACCCGAAGGCAATATGGATGCAGTTGGTGAACATGCTATAGCAATGCTATTGAGTTTATTTAATAATATTAATCGCGCTGATGCAGAAGTAAGAAAAGGAAAATGGATTCGTGAAGGAAACCGTGGTGTTGAATTAATGGGTAAAACTGTTGGTATTATTGGATTTGGTAATATGGGTTCATCCTTTGCA
>CANJJP010000123.1 GCA_947474485.1 Bacteroidota bacterium
GATGCAGGGCTAATTACTTCAACTGCTGTTGCTGTAATGTTTGCACAATCTCCAGTACACACTGTAGCAGGTGTTGCGATAATGTTTACATCAAACTCAGGAGGTAAAACAGTAATAGTAATTGTATTTGTACAAACAGTTCCAGTACCAGTGGTTAATTGTGCAGTATAAGTTGTAGTAGTTGTTGGAGAAACAGTATTTGGATTTACTCCGCCTGGATTTCCTATGCCATAAGAGTAATTATCGTGTAGCCAAACTACTTGTCCGTTCACATCATTTTGATAAATCTGTACATTATCAATTCCCCACTGGTCATAATCTGCTCCAGAATCTGCAGTTTGCAACCATCTAATAATTGTATTACCTGTTATTGCTCCAGGAGGAAGTTCGAAACACCAATTATTCCAATTAACAAGTTGCGCATCGTTACCGCCATTTGGATCAAAATAAGTAATGTCTGTCCAGGTTGTTCCACCATTAGTTGAGAATTGTAAAAAAACTCCTTCATCTGGTTCATCAGGCCCTTCACAAGGTGCAGAGTTTCCTTGCTCAGCAAATAATAAATCAAAACAAACGGTAACACCTGCAGTTGCAGCAGATAAATTATAAGGTGATGAAGTTAAAATACGAGGAACACTTGTGTTATTATCCATCCATGCGTGAGGTGTTCCATCTACTCCACCAGGTGAGCATGGATTGGAAAATGAAGTTGAACCAGGAGTAGATCCCCAGCCTGGACCAAAACCACTTGTGTTAAATGTTTCATTTAAAATAACAGTCCCGTTTGATTGCCCGAAGGCAGAAAGTGAAACAGATTGCCCACAACGAATTGTTGTTGCTGTTGCCGATGTGTTTACTTCACATTGAGAATAAACACTTGAATAAAAAAGAAAACCGGATAAAAATAGTAATGCTTTTTTCATATTAGTTTTTTTCAATGTTAGTTAGTTGAAATGAATCTAAAGTTTTTTTAATAGTGCCTTTCAAATCTTTTGAAAAAACATAGAAAGTTTTGTCCTTGTAGATTTCAGAAAATTCTTTTACTTCTTTTGCTTTTAGTTGAATCGTAAATTTTTTCTCTACTTTATCGCAACCATAACAAACACCATTGTAAACAAGGTTTCTGTTGAAAGAATAATTAATATTTTGATCGCTTAAATTGGTATAGCGAAAAACCACACGCTCGTGTTTCATTCCTTCTTTTTCACTATCGTAGATTATAGTTTTCGATTCAATTTGTATTTGTGAGTCTTTATATTCTACTTTCCAATCAGATTCAGTGAAATTATATTTAGCGAATTCGCATACTTCATTTCTTGAATAAGAATGAAAATTAATAGCAAGAATGAAAAACAAACATGCGAGAATTTTATTCATAGTGTTATTATTTAACGGTTTATTAATCAGCTAACTTAAAGCAATAGGAAAGGTAAAAAAAATCCGCTAATAAGCAAATATCAGTTAGGTTGCTAAATCGATATAGTTAGCAGAACCCTCTTAATTTGTAGGTGATAAATCCGGTTATTTCGTGAATCAATAGTGTAAATTCCTCTAATGCATGTGAACTAGGAATAAGCAAATGGTCGAATTCGAACTTACGAGGCCCGCTATACCTATCAGTACAAAAGGGTCGAATGTTTGTAATTCCAACTTTATTAAAGCATCCGATACTTCTGTGCATGTGAAAAGCTGAGGTGACAAATAAAATTTTAGACTTCACTTTTAAGCTGTCTAAGATGATTTTAGTGTTCGTGGCATTTTCTCTAGTGTTCTTCGATTCGTTTTCGATTATGATTAAAGAATCAGCAATATCTAACTTTAATAAGTATTTTTTTAGTATTGCAGCCTCTTTGTGATCAGGATAGTTAATGCTTCCCGAGCCACCAGTGATAATTATTTTTCCAACTTGTCCGTTTTTTAATAATGGAAGAACCTGCAGTAATCTATCAGATGAGCCGCTAAATTGTGGTTTATCCAAGCGAGGATCATAAGAAATCATGCCTCCTAAAATAACTGCATATTCAAATTTTTCGGTCTTTTTTAAATCATCGCTTGTATACTCCCACATGCGCATAAATCCATCAACAATAAAAGAGTTACTGAAAAAATATAATGTGCAAATGGAGATTAAAAACAATTTACGTTTTCTTGTTTCAATTTTAGTTCTCCAACTCCAAATAAGTAGAACAAACACCCAGGTTATGGGCATTAAAATAAAGGCTAATAGTTTTGATAGATAAAAAAACATCTCTGCAAATATAGTTTTAAAATTAGGTTGTTTTTAAGTTTAAAAAATAATTTACTTGTATGCTTGATTAAGTGGTAAATTTGTATAAATAAGGAAGTAGCATGAAAATAGGTATAGTTTGTTATCCAACATTTGGTGGGAGTGGTGTAGTTGCAACAGAGCTCGGTAAGGCACTTGCTATAGAAGGGCATCAAGTCCATTTTATTGCCTATTCGCAACCGTTTAGATTAAATTATTTTAACGAAAATTTATTTTATCATGAGGTTAGTGTTTCAAATTATCCTTTATTCGAGTATCAGCCTTATGAATCCGCATTAGCAAGTAAATTGGTTGATGTTGTTAAGTATGAAAAGTTGGATTTACTTCACGTTCATTATGCAATTCCACACGCATCAGCAGCATTAATGGCAAAACAAATTTTGGCAAAACAAGGTATTCACATTCCATTTATTACAACCTTGCATGGCACAGATATTACTTTGGTTGGTAAAGACCCGTCGTTTGAACCAGTAATTAAATACTCGATTGAAGAAAGTGATATTGTTACTGCTGTTTCTGAGAGTTTAAAAAAGGATACGTACGATATTTTTAAAACAGAAAAACCAATTGAGGTAGTGCCGAATTTCATAAATATGGAAGAATATACCACTATTTGTGAAACACATAAGTGTCAAAAGAATCATTATGCGCCCAATGGAGAAAAAATATTAATTCACGTTTCTAATTTTAGAAAGGTAAAACGTGTAGAAGATGTTTTGCATATTTTTGATAGAGTGAGAAAAGAAATTCCAGCTAAATTAATTTTAGTTGGCGACGGACCAGAAAGGGGAAACATAGAAAAATTGTGCAGAGAATTAGATACATGTAAGGATATATACTCACTAGGAAAAATAATTGACCCGAAGGAAATTTTGAGCATTGGCGATTTATTTATTTTGCCTTCAGAAACAGAAAGTTTTGGTTTGGCTGCATTAGAAGCAATGGCTATGAAAATGCCCGTTATTTCAACTAATACAGGTGGTTTACCCGAAGTAAATGAACACGGAATTACTGGTTATTTAAGTAATGTTGGTGATGTAGAGGATATGGCGAAGAATGCTGTACAACTATTAAAAAACGATGAACTATTCGCTAAGTTAAAAGTAAACGCTTTTGAAAAAGCAATGCAGTTTGATATTAAAAATATTTTACCGCAATATGAAATATTATATAATCGTGTGGTTAAAAAGAAGGAATTAATAAATGAGTAAAATTGAATTGAAACAAGTTTTATATACCATACTTTTTATTTTTTGCAGCAGTTTAATCATTGCCCAAAAGGATTTGCATTACCCTTTAGATAAAATGGTAGTTACAGGTAATTACGGAGAAATTCGTCCCAATCATTTTCATGCAGGATTGGATTTAAGAACGGACCCTTCTAAAAACCTCCCTATCTATAGTATTCAAGACGGCTACGTTTCACGTATTAAAGTTTCTACTTATGGTTATGGTAAAATAATATATATAACACATCCTGGAGGTTACGTAAGTGCATATGCACATCAACATCATTTTGCAGATAAGATTGCGAAGTACATGTCGAAAAAGCAAGCGGAGCAGGAAACCTTTGAATTAGAATTGTATCCTGGGAAAGATGAATTAGCAATTAAAAAAGGTGAGGTAATTGGTTACACTGGAAACACAGGTAGTTCACAAGCCCCACATTTACATTTCGAAATTAGAGATGAATTTAGTGAAGCACCAATTAATCCTTATTTGCATTTTGAATTAAGAGATAGTGTTGCCCCTGTGCTGGAAGGGATTTACTTTTTTAATACAACGGATATGAATCATCCAATAGTAATTGAGAAGAAAAAAATATCGGATTCAGGAAAAACAAAATCAACAAAGGGCGGGGCAATTGAAAAGGAATTGACTTTAACAGATACCTTCCGTCTTCCCGAATGCTCTGGCTTTGGTTTTGCCGCTTACGACCAACATGTGAAAAATGGAAATAAAAATCAAATTTTTTCTGCAGAAATCTTAATCGATGGACAAGCCTATTATAAACATGTGTTTGATAGTATCGCATTTGATAAATCAAAATACATAAACTGTTTTACGGTTTTAGATAAAGAGTATAAAGGCGATAAAATTCAAAAATGTTTTTTGAGCAAAAATCAAGAAATTGGGATGTTTAAAAATGTAAAGAATAATGGAGAGTTATTCTTAAAAGATTCGCTTACACACAAGTTTAAATTGATATTAACAGACGCAAAAGGAAATAAACAAACTACTAGTTATTTTATTAAAAGAAAGAAAAACACGGAGCTTGAGCTACGTAAAAAATACAAGTATGATTGCCTTAAAGAACTTGTGTTTGAAGAGAAGGATATGAAGGTGGTGTTTTTAGAGAAAACTTTTTTTAATGATTTCGACATGTTTTATTCGTTCGATAAAAAAAGTTCGCTCAGTAATGTTATAAGTTTGAGAAGTGAAAATGCAAATTTGTTTTTGCCATGTTCGCTTATGATAAAACCATACAAAACAAAAATTGATACGTCAAAACTCTGTATTATGGAAAGCATAACAGGAACGTACTGCGGGGCAGAACTAAAAGATGGATACGTATGCGCTACCTCTCGTATTTTGGGTGATTTTAAAGTAACGTGCGATACCGTTCCCCCAAAAGTCACGTTAATTAAGAATGGTAAGAAAGCAGTTGGAAAACAACTCGATTTTATTGTTGGAGATAATTTTAGCGGAATCGGAAAATTTAAGTTTTATGTAAACGATAAATGGTATTATAGCGAATATGAAAGTAAGCAACATAAGATCACTTATTTGTTTGATGAAAGCACTCCAATGGAAACTTCTAACTATAAACTGAAGGTTTGGGACAAAAGAGGTAATTTAACAGAGTATTCGGGCACGATTAATCAATAAATTTGGCAGCTTAAAACCTTTTGCTTTAATTCGCACTATAAACTGAAACCATGAAAAAAACTTTACTTTTTATTGCTGCACTTTTTGCATTTACAAGTGTATTTTCGCAAACATATACATCAACTACTATTGTAAGTGGTTTATCTAATCCAGTTGCTTTTGATGTTGCATCTGACGGAAGATTTTTTATAACTCAAAAGGGTGGCGTAAGCGGCATGGCTACCAATGCATTTATTAAAGTGTATTCTTCTACTGGAACTTTTTTAAGTAATTTTTATAATTTAACCGATTCATGTAATAGTGATTTTGAAAGAGGTTTATTAGGAATTGAATTAGATCCTGATTTTGATAATAACCATTATGTTTATGCTTACTACAATCATAATTTCAATGGAGATGAGCGTATTCGTGTAGTTCGTTTTACCGAAGCTTCAAATGTTGGAACCAACCCAACTTTAATTTTTAATTTAGATGTTTCGAATTCTATTGCAGGAAATCACGTTGGTGGTAATATACACTTTAGACCTTCAGAACCGAATCAAATTTATTTGACAATTGGTGATTTAGCTTACCAACAAGGAAACGCAACACTTAATTATGCAAACAAAATAACTAATCCTTACGGAAAAGTCTTACGTATTAATAAAGATGGTTCGGTACCTACTGATA